>JAEXPG010000416.1 GCA_023447015.1 Verrucomicrobiota bacterium | reverse complement strand
TGCGGGGGGGGGGGAGGCGCCGGGCCGGTGTGCCCGCGGAGGGCGCCGGGGGCGGGGACGAAGGGGCGCGAGAAGCCGCTTGTGGAGCCGCGGATTTCCGCGAGGATGGGCCGGCCGCGCATCATGCCGTTCACCCACACTGTCGAGGACCGGATTTTGCACTTCCGTTGGAGCGGGGTCATCTCCCGCGAGGACCTGCAGCGTTTCGGCGCGCAGATGCCGGGGCTGGTGGAGGGGCTTGGTTTCAACCCCGACGTGCTGCACACGTTCGATGAGGTGACGGGCTACAGCTTCCAGCCGTTGATGGTGTACATGTTCTCGATGCTCCGGAAACGGGCGAAGATCCCGCGGCCGGTGAAGGCGGCGGCGGTGGCGAAGACGCCCGAGATCCTGAAGGTCGCGCGCCTGTTCAAAGCGTCGAACCATAGCCGCAACCTGACCATCGAGGTCTTTGGTTCCGATTCGGCGGCGTTGGCGTGGCTGAAATCGAAGGACTGAGGCGCGCCGCGCGGTTGGTGCGGAAACGGGCGGGTGCGAGTCGGCCCTATGGCCGGGCCTCGACGGTTTGTTCGCCGAGCCGGCGGACTTGCGCCGGCCTAGCCGATGCTGCTTCACCGGGCGGCCCGGCTCATTTGTCGGCCGCCAGTTTGACCGGGAGGGCGACAGCGATTCCCTGCGGCCATGTCGGCCCCAAAATCTCCCTCCCTCAGTCGCGCCGTCGCTCTCGGCGGTCTTGCCCTCGGACTTGCGCTTTCCCCGCTCGCAGTGCGGGCGGCTGGCGCGTCCTCGATTCAACCGGATCCGATGAACACCGGTGCCGCGATCAATCCGTTCATCTACGGCCAGTTCGTCGAGCACCTCGGTCGCTGCATCTACGGCGGCATCTGGGCGGAGATGCTCGAGGACCGGAAGTTCTATTTTCCGATCACGGCCCGCTATGCCCCGTACAAGGACCTGACGGACACGCCGTACCCGGTGGTCGGTGCCTCACCGTGGGAGATCGTGGGCGCGCCCGAAGGGGTGGCGATGGTCAAGGAGGGCGCCTTTGTCGGCGACCATTCACCGCGGCTCGCGGCCGGCGTGGCAATCCGACAGCATGATCTCGGTGTCGTCGCGGCGCGCCAGTATGTCGGATACCTCTGGGCCAAGCCGGCCAAGGCGGGCGCCAAGACCGAGATCGAAGTGTCGCTCGCCTGGGGCTCGGCGCCGGAGCAGAGCGCGACGCAGCGGCTGAAGGTGAAGTCGGGCGAGTTCGCGAAACTGGCGTTCGCCTTCACCCCGGGCGGTGCGACCGAAAAGGCCACGCTCACGGTTCGCGCGGTCGGCGGCGACGTGGTGCTGGGCACCGTCTCGCTCATGCCGGCCGACAACGTGCGGGGCATGCGCCGCGACACGCTCGCGCTGCTCAAGCAGCTCGGTGGTACCATCTACCGCTGGCCGGGCGGCAACTTTGTGAGCGGCTACGACTGGCGCGACGGCATTGGCGACCGCGACCGCCGCCCGCCCCGCAAGAATCCGGCGTGGACCGGCGTCGAGCACAACGACTTCGGCACCGACGAGTTCATCGATTTCTGCCGGGAGATCGGCACGGTCCCGATGATCGCGGCCAACACCGGCTTCGGCGACCCGCACTCGGCGGCGCAGTGGGTCGAGTACTGCAACGCCTCGGCTTCGACGCTGGCCGGCGGCTGGCGCGCGAAGAATGGCCACAAGCAGCCGTATGCCGTGAAACATTGGTGCGTGGGCAACGAGATGTTCGGCACGTGGCAGCTCGGCTTCATGCAGCTGGCGCACTACGCGATCAAACACAACCTGACGGCCGAGGCCATGCGGCGGGTCGATCCGACGCTCGTGCTGTCCGCGGTCGGCGATCTCGACACGGTCAACAAGGACAACGATCCCGAACAGGTGAAGCGCGGCGTGACCTGGTCGCAGGGCATGCTCCTCGACTGCGCCGACCACATGGACGTCATCTCCGAGCATTTCTACGAGGGCCGCCTGCCGTGGAAGAAGGAGATCGGGTATGTCGACACGGTTTCCCATGCCGCGAAGATCAAGGACGCCATCCGGCACAAGACGGATGGCCATCGGAAGCTTCAGGCCACCCTGCCGATCCTCAAGGGCCGGATCATCCCGATCGCGATGGACGAGTGGAACTACTGGCATCGCGAGTACGTGTACGGCGAGCTGGGTTGCGTCTACGATCTCGCCGACGCGCTCGGCGTGGCCGCCGGCCTGCACGAGTACTACCGCCAGAGCGACCTCGTGGAGATGGCGTTCTATGCGCAGACGGTGAATGTCATCGGAGCGATCAAGACCACGCGCACCGCCGCCGAGATGGAAAGCACCGGCCTCGTGCTCCAGATGTACCGCGAGCATTTCGGCCGCGTGCCCCTCAAACTCGAGCAGGTCTGGGCCCCGTGCGATGTTGCCGCCGCGCTCGGCGCGGATCGGAAAACGTTGACGGTCGCGATCGTGAACCCGACCGCGGAACCGGTGGCGCTGCCACTCAGCTGGCCCGCGGGTCTCAAGGCCAAGGGAACTGGCACGCGCTGGAGTATCGGGGGCGCCGACGAGCGGGCGCACAACACTCCGGGCCAACCGCGGGTGTTCGACATTGCGACCGCCGGAGGCATTGCGCCGAGCGAGCCGCTCGCCGTGCCGGGACTGAGCGCGGTGATCTACTCGTTCCCGCTCGAGTAATCGGTGCCGCGAACGCCGTTGCGGTCGCCGGGCGAGCAGCCGGCGGCCGCGCGTGCCGCGGAGCCATCGGCTGCTCCTGGGGCCGACTCTCTCCACGAGGGACGGAGATCGGCCCATCCGAGCCGAGCGACGCGGCCGCCCCGATGAATCTGCGCGGCGGGACTGGGGTTCGCTGGTCGGGTCAGGGGATTGCGCGGCCGACCAGGATCGACAGGCGGGGCCGCGGGTGGACGATGCGCCAGGAGGCCAGCGGAGTCGCTGAACGACGGATCACCTCGGGCGGCAGCACCCCGTAGTTGAGGATCAGCGTGGTCGGCCACGCCATGGCGCAGAGTCGCCGGATGATCTCGTCGTGGATGCCGCAGGGGCTTTCGCCGCCGGGAAACGCGGACCGCGCCGGCATCTGTTCGTAGTAGCGGGCGTCGCGGGTGTCGTCGTAGAGGTCGGCCGGGCCGCCCCAGGGCGGATCGCCGAAGAGGATGTCCGGCGGGGCGGCGGAGGCGGGCCAGCCGGCGAGGTAGTCGCTCTCGAGCAGGGGGAGCGCCGTCTGATGGGCGGCGGCATTGGCGCGGGCAAGGTCCAGCGCCGGCGGGTCGATGTCGATCCCGGTCACAGCC
>JAEXPG010000411.1 GCA_023447015.1 Verrucomicrobiota bacterium | reverse complement strand
GTACATTCAGTCCCGAGTTCAAAGCCCAGGTCGGGCTTGAGGCCCTCAAGGGCGTCGAGCCGGTCCACACGATTGCCGCCCGGCACAAGGTGCATCCGGTGCAGGTGAGCCAGTGGAAGAAGGAGGTGTCGGAGCGCTTGCCGGAGGTGTTCGGGCAGAAGGCCGACTGCGATGCCGCCGAGGCGATCCTGCGGGAGAAGGAGCTCTTCGAGGAGATCGGACGGCTGAAGATGGAACTGGAGTGGCTCGAAAAAAAAGTTGGCCCGCTTGGGGACTGAAGCACACCGCGGCATGATCGAGCCCAAGCATCCCAAGCTCTCGGTGGTCCGGCAGTGCGAGCTGCTGGAGCTGCCGCGGGCCAGCTACTACCGGCAGCCCAAGCCGGAGAGCGACGAGAACCTCGAGTTGATGCGTGTCATCGACGAGACGTATCTGGCGCATCCCTTTTTCGGTTCGCGGCAGATGCGCGACTGGCTGCGGTTGCAGGGCTATCGGGTCAACCGCAAGCGCGTGCGACGCCTGATGCGGCAGCTCGGGCTGGAGGCGATCTACCGCAAGCCCAACACCTCCGCGCCGCATCCCGAGCACCGGGTCTATCCATACCTCTTGAAGAAGCTGGTCATCGACCGGCCCAACCAAGTCTGGGCCACCGACATCACCTACGTGCCGATCCAAGGCGGCTTCGCGTACCTGTGTGCCGTCATCGACTGGCACACCCGCCGCGTGCTCGCCTGGGACTTGTCCAACACGCTCGACGCCACGTTCTGCGTGCAGGCCGTACGTCGGGCGATGGCCGAGTTCGGTACGCCGGAGATCTTCAACACCGACCAAGGCTGCCAGTTCACTTCGGCCGAGTTCACCCAGCCGCTGTTGGCCGCCGGCGTGAAACTCTCGATGGACGGCAAGGGCCGCTGCCTGGACAACGTCTTCGTCGAGCGGCTTTGGCGCACCGTCAAATACGAGGAGATCTACCTCAAGAGCTACACCTCGCTCATCGACGCCCACGCCCAACTCGACGCCTACTTCACCTTCTACAACGAGCAACGCCCGCACTCCCAACTCGGCCGACGCCCACCGGCCAACGTCTACAGTGCTCTCCTCCAACGCAAGGCCGCCTGAACGGCGGGGAGGCTGCCGCCTCCCCAGCCACCCCGCTGCTGAATCCGGGGAGGGGAAGGCGAACCTTCCCCTCGGACCCCATCCCTAAGTATTTACTTTTCCTGTTCGAACCATAACTAACCAACCCATCCCCGCTGTCTCACGTTCGGGGTCCACCTCAGGCCTACCCGCCCGACCTCACCCCCATCGGAAGGATGTGGCGCAAGGTCAAAGCCCTGCTGCGCGCCGCTCAGGCGCGCACCCACGAGACCCTCCTGGTCGCCATCCGCACAGCACTTAAGGCAGTCACCGCCGACGATGCCAGAGGTTGGTTTGCCGCTTGTGGTTATAGTTTAACTAAACTGCTCTAGCGAGGCATCTTGGTGTATCAGGCATTGAGGTCCGCTATTCCGGCCCAACCAGTGTAAGCGACCGACGGGGTGCATTGTAGGCAGGTCGTGATGGTGACCGATCTGAGGCGGTGTTCGTAGGTTGCCGTCGTAGTGGTGACGATTACGAGGGGAGTTACGGATGGCCGGGGGCTGACCATGTAGCTTGCGGGGATCCGCCGATCTGCGCGGGGCGCTCTGGCATATGGAGATTACCAACCAGAAGTTGACATGATTCGGAGTACCGGACGAGGGCGGGAATGCTGCACACTCGCCACTGCGGTCAGTGGGGCGGTTTCAATTGTCGGGTTTCGATTCGGCCCTTCGCCTCGGGTCGCGGGGAGTTGCGTGCGTCAAGTTCTGCAAAAGTGGATCAGTGGTTTGGTGGCCTGAGTGGATAAATGGATTTATGGGATGGGGCGCAGGGGAAGGGGCGCAGCGCCTTCCCCGCTCCCGCATTGAGCAGAGGGGTGGACGGGGAGGCGGTCAGCCTCCCCGCCGGTTCAGGCGGCTTTGAGTTGGGTGGCGGTTTTGAGGTGTTCGCGCAGCAGGTCCATGTCGAGGTAGCGGTTCTCGTCGACCCACTGCTCGTGGATCTCGACGGCAAGGGCGCGTACCAGCCGCAGGCAGCTCTCCTGGTTGGGGAAGATGCGCACCAGCAGGGTGCGCCGTTTGATCTCCTGATTGAGCCGTTCGATCAGGTTGGTCGACTTGAGGTGTTTATGATGGGGCTGCGGAAGGCGGTAGAAGGTCAGCGTCTCCTCGATGTTGGCCTCGACCCATTCGCACAGCTTGCCGTGTTTGGGCTGCCAGCGTTCCAGCCACGCGGCGAGATGCCGGCGCGCTTCGGCGATTCCGTGCAGATCGTAGAGCCAGCGCAACTCCTGCAGGCAGTCGTCGGCGTGTTTGCGGGGCAGGTGGTCGAGGGCGTTGCGCAGGAAGTGGACGTAACAGCGCTGCCAATGCGCCTCGGACAGCACCTCCATCACCGCCCGTTTGAGCCCGGGATGATCGTCGCTGACGACGAACTGCACGCCGTGCAGCCCACGTTCCTTCAGCCGCAACAGGTGATCCTTCCAACTGCTCGTGCTCTCCCGGTTGGCCAGTTCGACCGCGAGCACATGCCGGCGACCGTCCCAGCCGATGCCCAGCGCGATGAGCACGGCGCGGCTGCTGCTGACGCCCTCCTCGCGGACGCTTTCGTAGCGGGCGTCCAGGATGATGTAGGGGTACGCCTCCTCGAGCCGCCGGCTCATGAACCGGGTCAGTTCGGCGTCGAGCTTCTGGTTGATCGTGCTGATCGCGCTGGCGCTGAACGAATGGCCGCACAGCTCCTCGGTGATCGCCGCCACTCGCCGGGTGGCCACGCCCTGCACGTACATCTCCAGCAGCGCGGCCACCAGGGCCTTCTCGCTGCGCTGGTAGCGCTCGAACAGCTCGGTGGAGAAGCGACCCTGCCGGTCCTGCGGCACGCGCAGCTCCAGCTTGCCCACCCGGGTCACCAGCGTACGGCCATAGTGGCCGCTACGGTAGCCCAGACGGCCGGCCGTGCGCTCGCCTTTGCCAGCGTGCAAGGCTTCGTCCATCTCGGCCTCCAGCACTTCTTGCAGCAACGTCTGCATCAGCTTCTTGAGCGCGTCTTCCTCGGTCAGAAGTCGCAGCAGTTCTTGTTTCGTCACGTTGATCAGCTCATCGTTCCGCTTCGGGCGGGTCATGGTACTCCTTCGATTCGGTGGTTCTAGGTTTTGCCACCAAACCACCTACCATGATCCGCCTTTTTGCTGAACTTCCCGCACGCTACCTCGCGGGGCCACTATGGCCTCGGCTGACTTCTGCTGGGATCTCGCGTCGTGTCGGCAGGGCACTGGCCTCCGCGGGCATGTCGGCAGATCTCCCCGGGTATGACGCACCTGCCTTCATGCATATCCATGCCTCAAAGACGACAACAGCTTCTGGACAGACTTCGGGCTTTGGAGACATGCGCATCCTCTCCTGCTGCGTTCGCCTTTGCGGTTCCTGTTCATCAGGCTCGTGCTTTGCCATAAGCTTCCTTACCACGCAGGCCTCGCAGCGAAGCAATTGCCCTTCAGCTAGACCTACCCTCTGTCAGGCGGTCAACAGACAGACGTCGTTCGCTTCAGTTCGTTGTTTCGGTGTCGAGCAGGTGCGCCCTGCCGGGTGCACGCACGAAAAAGGGCCGGTCGGAGACCGGCCCGGAAGTGGATGCCTGAGGTGGTGCCGAGTTACTTCTTGTAGACGGCCTTCGGGTCGAACTTCGGCTGACCGAGGAACTCGAGGGCGAAGGTCTCCTTGTCGGCGAGGCGGCGGTAGAAGCAGGACTCGTAGCCGTTGTGGCACGCGGCGCCCACGCCGGCCTGCTCGACCTTGATGAGGATCACGTCCTGGTCGCAGTCGGTGCGGAGCTCCTTGACGAGCTGCACGTTGCCGGACTCCTCGCCCTTCAGCCAGAGCTTCTTGCGCGAGCGGCTCCAGTAGGTGGCCTTGCCGGTCTTGAGGGTGTGGGCGAGCGACTCGGCGTTCATGAACGCGAACATCACGACCTCACCGGTGCGGATGTCCTGCGCGATGCAGGGGATGAGACCTTCGGCGTCGAACTTCGGCTGGAAGGTCTTGCCGAGTTCGATCTCGGCGGTGGCGGTGCGGGCGGGGAACGGAACGAACGTGCTCATGGGCGGTTGGTTGAAAAAGGATGGAGGAGACGACGGCACGGCGGCAGCCGGTTTCAAGCCGGCGCGGGGACTCAGGTCGCCTTTGGGTGGGAATCGGGGCGCTCGTGCAGCTGGCGCAGGTACGCGAAGGAGTAGAGTCCGGTGCGGTGGCCGTCGCTGAATTCGAAGTTGATGGCGTAGTTGCCCACGCGGCTCCAGCTCACCACGGTCACGCCGGGAAAGGAGGTGCGCGGATCGCCGCCGATCTGGCGGCCGAGGACGTCGCGCTCGCCCATGTTCTCGGCGCTCGGGGAGGCGGCGCGGAGGAATTCGCCGGTGAAATAGCTCTCCTCGCCGTCGCTCCAACGAAGGGCGACTTCGTTGCCGATGAGTTGGATGTCGGTGGGCGTGAGCATGTGGAAGCCGGGCAGCGTAGGTCGGCCGGGCCCGGGGAAAAGCGAAATCCCACCGGCGGCCGGGCCGCGCGGTGGGATTCCTGGGGGATCGCGGATGCGCCTGTGGGGTGGGCGGTCAGCGATCGCAGAGTTGGTGGCGAACAACGGTGGAGGCGAGCTCGGCCGCGGCGCGGATCCCGGGTGTGGTGGGCGGCGGGATCCTTTGTTCATTTTCGTCGGCGACAACGATGGCGACCTTATCGCTACCTTCGTTGTTCGCACCGCTCTGCTGAAGATGGGCTGGCATGGGGTGACGCCGGGGAAGGTAGCCGGCCGGGGCGGATGCCGCCATCGGGGGAAGGCTGATTGCGGGGTCGGGGGCGTGCCGCTTCGGATGGGGCACTGCCCGCTTCACCGCGAGTCGCACGGAGCCGGCGGGACTGCGGCCTTGCGCGACTGGGCGGCGGCGCGGCGGAGTTCGGCTGTCTTGGCGACGGCGAGGAACTCGTAGAAGGCGTGCAGCCGGGCGAAGTAGTAGCCGGGGCGGCCGTCGAGGAATCCGAGCTGGAAGAGATAGACGTAGAGAAACCTCAGCGTCGGCCGGAACGGCAGATGCCGCGACAAGGCCTTGAGCCGCCGGCGCCAGGACACGGCGGCGGACTGCAGCGCGGGTTCCCCGCCGCGGCCGAGCGCGTCCTCGAGGGCGAGGCGGGCCTCCCAGTTGGAGTAGCGGTTGTGCTTCTCGACGAAGGTCTCGACCGAGGGGAAGGCGTAGTGGTCCATCTCCGCGCGGAGCCGCCCGGTGGCGCCCTGCACGACGATGTGCTCGTGCACCTCGTTGTCGCCGCTGGCGGTGGGGCCCTGCACGAGGCGCTCGTAGCGGCCGACGCGATGGCGGAAGAGCCGAAGGTTCCAGTTCGGATAGTAGGCGTGGCGGAGCCAGCGGCCCATGAACATGAAGCGGCGGTTGATCCAGTAGCCGTTCACCGGATTGGCCGGATCGGTCACGATCGCACGGAACTCGGCCTCGGCGGCGGGTGGGAGCACCTCGTCGGCGTCGAGGATGAAGACCCAGTCGTGGCGGAAGGGGACGTTCTCCAGGGCCCAGTTCTTCTTCTTGGGCCAGGTGCCGTTGAAGACGAACTGCACGACCCGGGCGCCGTGGTTTTCGGCGACAGCCCGGCTGCCGTCGGTGCTCTGCGAGTCGACGACGACGATCTCGTCGGCCCAGGCGACGGACTGCAGGCAGCGCGGCAGGTTGGCGGCTTCGTTCTTGATGGGAACCAGGATGGAGACCGGGACGCTCGCCATGGTGCGGACAGGGTATGCGCGGGGCGGGGAGCGTCAGGTTTTTCTTTTCGCGGCAGCCCGAGGTGGCTCGTCCTGAGGGAAACCCCGATGGGTGGCGTCGGACTTCGGCTCAGGCCTCAAACAGCCGGGGTCCGATATCGCGGCAACGGGAGCGGTGCTAACTTCGCGGGTCACGAAATCCGTGGCGGCGCCGAGCCGCCGCCACGCCTCCTCCCCAGAACCTCAAACACAGAGAATATGAAACAACTATTGATTCCCGCTCTGCTGGTGGCGGCGGCCTCCGCCCACGGGCAGCTGACGACTGCGAGCGGCGATCGGATGACCGACTACACGGCGTGGTTCCACGATCCGTTCGCGGTCACTTCCGATGCTTATTATCCCGGGGCACCGAATCCGTTTGTGGGCACGCCGGGCGCCTTCACCGACCCCGGCATCCGCATGTGGTCCGGCTGGGATCCGAATTTCCCCACCAGCCCGCTGGCGGTCGATCAGTTCACCAATCCCCTCGGATCCGGGCTGACCATGCGGGTCGAGGTCGTCTTCCTCGGCGAGACCGCCGGGTGGTGGGACGATTTCGGTTACACAATCAACGGCACGGACCATCTCCTGGCCGACGGCGTGCAGACGGTTCCGATCAACGGGCCGGTGAACCGCCATTTCGGCGACTTCGCCGAGATCACGCTGCTGGAAGGCCAGACGATGGACCTCTTCGTCACGGGCACCGGCGTCTTCGGACCCAACCCGGGCGCGGACCCGACAATCGGGGCGACGGGCGGCAAGTACTACCTGTTCCACCCGGAGAACAACAGTCCGGCGGGTTCGTCGACGCAGTCCTACATCGGCTCGATGGTTCCGTTGAGCAGCGTGCGGGGTGACGGATTCCTGGATGCGTTCACGATCGCCGCGTTCGAGGACATCAACCAACAGTCCGGTCGCGACAACGACTTCAACGACTTCATCTTCGCGACCCGCCTGGTCGTCGACATTCCGGTTCCGGAGCCGTCGACCTACGGTCTGATCGGTGCTGCGGTGCTGCTGGCCCTCGCGGGCTGTCGTCGCTGGCGGCAGGTCTGAGCCTCCTTCCCGGACCCGGCTGGTTGACGCCGGGCGCTCCCGCCCGGCGTGTCGGCCGAGCGGCGCCCCGGACCTCGACAGGAAGCCGATCGTCTTGGACTGAAGGGAAAGAAAAGCCCCCGGCCGTTTCCGGCCGGGGGCTTTCGTGCGTCATGATCCTTCCTCGGAGAGTGGCTTACCGGCCCCAGAGCTCGAGCTCGGCGAGCTGGGTGATCGAGCCGGACTTGTTGGTGATGTCGAAGCGGAAGAAGAGGAAGGCGGCGGAGGTCTGCGGGAGGACGAAGTCGCGCTGGAGGAAGCGGGAGGCGAAGGTCTGGGTGGAGCGGGTGTCGATGACGGTCCAGTTCACGCCGTCGTTGGAGCCGCTGAGCGTCCAGTTGTAGGGGTCGCGCTCGGGGTAGTCGTTGGCGGAGGTGAAGCTGTAGGAGTCGATCGAGTGGGGCGCGCTGAAGGCGAACTGGACCCAGGTGGTGGCGCTGAAGTCGAGCCACTTGGTGGCGGTGTTGTGGTCGACGAGCATGGCCGGGGTTTCCTTGGTGCCGTTCTGGCCGCGGGCGGTGACGGAGGTGGCCGTGAGCTCGGAGATGGTGGTGCTGGTCGTCGTCGTGGTCTGGGTGGTCGCGCCGCCCCAGAGCTCGAGCTCGGCGAGCTGGGTGATGGAGCCGGACTTGCAGGTGATGTCGAAGCGGAAGTACAGGAACGCGGCGGAGGGCTGGGCGAGGACGAAGTCGCGCTGGAGGAAACGGGAGGCGAAGGTCTGGGCGGAGCGGGTGTCGATGACGGTCCAGGTCACGCCGTCGTTGGAGCCGCTGACGGTCCAGTTGTAGGGATCGCGCTCGGGATAGTCGTTGGCGGAGGTGAGGCTGTAGGAGGAGAGGGCGGCGGGCGAGGCGAGGGTGATCTGGACCCAGGTGGCGGCGCTGAAGTCGAGCCACTTGGTCGAGGTGGCGTGGTCGAAGAGATTGGCGACCACCTCGGTGGTGCCGTTCTGGCCGCGGGCGGAGGAGGTCACCGGGACGAGTTCGCCGAAGGAGCTGATGGTGGTGGAGGTGCCGGACGAGGCGACGGAGAGGGCGGCGGCGGAGCTGAGGACGGTGCCGGCGGAGTTGGTGACCGAGACGCTGTAGGTGCTGGCGTCGCCGAGGGTGGTGGCCGCGATCGAGTAGGCGGCGGAGTTGGCGTAGGGGATGGCGAGGCCGGCCTTGTACCACTGGTAGGTGAGGTTTGTGCCGCTGGCGGTCACGTTGAAGCTGGCGGGCTGGCCTTCGGTCACGGCGAGGGCGGCGGGCTGGGCGGTGATGGCCGGGGCGGTGACGACGCCGGCGAGGACGCCGTTCCAGGCGATGCCGTAGGTGATCCCGGCGGGACCGGCGACTTCGAGGGCGTACTTCCCGGCCGGGAGGGTGGTGCGGTAGATGTGCTCCACGTTGTCGAGGGTGGAGGCGCTTTCGGCGACGACGGTGCCGAGGGCGAAGGTCGCGGTGGAGTTGCGCAGGCGGAGGCTGAGGTCGGCGAGGGTGCTGACGAAGGTCGAGTAGTTGCTGGTGGTCAGCGTGCGGTGCCAGTTGAGGACGGCGGAGAACTTGAGGGTCTGGCCGGTCGGGACCTCGAAGTAGTACACCGAGGTGGTGGCGGTCTTGGCGATGTCCCAACCTTTGAGGGCGTTCCAGGTACCCGGAGTCTGGCGACCGGAGACGAGGGCCTTGTAGGAGTTGTAGATGTTGACCTGGCCGGCGCCGTAGATCGGGTCGAGCGGCTGGGCGGCGGTCTGGGCCCAGGCGGGGAACTGCTCCTTGGTGGCGCCGGCCATGAGGAGGGCCTTGATGACGCGGGGATCCTTGGCGGCGGCGAGGGCGGTGTTGCGCTTGGTCTCGGCGATGAGCAGGCCGGCGGAGGAGGCGACGATCGGGGTGGCGTAGCTGGTGTAGGTGGCGGTGCCCACGAGGTCGGGCTTCATCCGGCCGAGTCCGTCGAGGGTGGTGCCGCCGCGGTTGTGGACGCCGGTGGCGGTGCCGACGGTGATCGTGTTGTAGCAGTTGCCCCAGAGCGCCTTCATCGGGCCGGTGGCGTTTTCGAGGGCGGCGACGACGGTGACCAGGTCGCGGCTGGCGCGGAAGTCGAGGACCTGGATCGCGGTGGTGGCGCTGGAGAGGGTGCCGATGTAGGAGTGGTTCTCGAGATCCCAGGCCACCGTGGCGGGGCCGGTCTTGGAGCCGAGCTTGAGCGACGAGCTGCGGTAGGCCGACGAGGCGCCGACCTTGAGCTCGCCAAGGGCGGGCAGGATGCTGGTGGTCGCGCCGTCGAGGTTCACCGACACGGTGTTGGCGTGGGACGAGTAGGCCGTCGGGATGGTGGTGGTGAAGGGGAAGGTGATCTTGCGCGCGCTCATCTCGCCGCTCTTCGCGACGGCCCAGTTGCCGGCGGAGTCGGGCGCCTCGACCTGGAGGGCGACCAGATTCGAACCGTCGGGGAGGGCGGTGCCGTATTCCTGCTTGAGCTGGGTGTAGCCGATGTCGCTCTGGAGCGAGGCGTGCAACGCAGCGGCAAGCGTGGTGGAGAGGAGGGGAAGGAGGATCGCGCGGCTATTCATGGGGAGGAAGGAAGGTTGTGCACCAGCCTTGCTTTTCCCGTGTGAGCGCGACCGTGGGGAGGATGCCTTCGCCGAGTCGTGGCATCTCCCCAAACATCTAGGGTGAGGGGCCCGCCCCTGGTCGGGATCCGACTCCCGGGTTTTTCGGAGAGCCCTCCGGAGTCGCAGAATACGAGCAGTTTACGCAGCGATCAGCCCGAGGCGGGCGTCGATGTCCGATGCTGACGGGCCCGCGTGAAGAACCGGAATTTCGAGGCCGGGGAGTCGCAGGGCGCGATCCGCGGTGCGCCGCCGTCGTGGGGCGCCGAGTGCGGATGCCGCGACCCTGCTCCCTCGTCACCCGCGGAGTCGACGGGCAGGATCTCCGGTCCGTCGGTAACCAAAAAACGGAATGGCGGGGGCCGTACCGGAGCGGAGACCGTGGTGGTGGCCGCGGCGGCGAAGGGCGCGGTGACCGCGGCTGAAGTGGAAGAGTGGATTCTCGCGGCGGGACCGGTCGCCGGCTGGCCGACGCCGAGCCAAGCGAGGCCGAAGACGACCCCGGCGGGACCGGAGACCTCGAGCGCGTAGCAGCCGGCCGGCAGGGCCGCACGGCGGAGGAGCTCCACGTTGTCCACGGGAGAGTCGCTGACGGCGAGGGCGGCGCCCGCTTCGAACGCCGGGGTCGCGCGGCGCAGGCGCAGCGCGAGGTCGGGCAGATCCGCGGTGAAGGTCCGGTAGTCCGTGGTGGCGAGTTCGCGGTGCCAGGTGAGGGCGACCGAGAGATCGAGCGTCTGTCCCTCTGGCACCGTGAAGAAGTAGGTCGACCGCGCGCTGGTCCGGTCGCAATCCCAGCCGGAGGCTCGGTGCCGCCCGTTTCCGGTGGTGGTCTGCCGTCCCGCGCGGAGGATATGGTAGGAGTTGGCGATGTTCAGTTCTCCGGCGCCGAAGACGGGGTCGAGCGGACTGGTGCTGGTGGTGGCCCAGGTGGGGAACCGGTCGGTGCAGGCGCCGGCGAGCAGGAGCGCCTTGATCACGCGGGGATCCTGGGCCGCCGCGAGTTCGCTGGTGCGCTTGGCCTCGGAGAGCAGCAGACCGGCCGCGGAGGCGACCATCGGGGTGGCGTAGCTGGTGTGGGTGGCCGGCGCCACGAGGTCGGGTTTGAGCCGGCCCGCGCCCTCGAGCGTGCTGCCGCCGCGCGAGTGGGTGCCGGAGGAGACGCCCACCGTGATGGTGTTGTAGGTGTTGCCCCAGAGCGCGGGGACCGGTCCGGTGCCGTTCTCCAGCGCGACCACGACCGTGACGCGGTCGCGGTCGATGCGGTGGTCGAGGAGCTGGAGGGCGTTGGTGTTGAAGGCGGCCGCGTTGCCGGCGTAGGAGTGGTTTTCAATGTCCCAGCCGGCGGAGTCCGGGGCCGAGAATCTGCCGAGGTGCAGCGAGCCGCCGCGGTACAAGCTTGCGCCCATGCAGCGCAGGGCGGGTGCGGCGGGGAGGAGACTGGTGCTGCGGCCGAGCAGGTTTGCCGCCACGATGCTCGCGTGGGCTGACGACTTCGAGGGGATCGCCGTGGCGTACGGAAACGAGATGGCAACTTCGGCGGTCTCTCCCGTGGCGGCCGCGGCCCAGCAACCGGATGGATCGGGGGCCTCGACCTGCAGCAGGGTCAGGTTGCTACCGTCGGGCAATGCGGCACCGAACTCCTCGAGGAGCTGGTCGTAGCCGACCCGTGACCGGTAATCAGCGAAAGCGACCGAGGTGAGGAGGAAGGCGATGCCCGCGAGGCGAAGGGGAAGCTTGTTCGCGGTCTGCATGCTGGTGCAGGAGGTGGGGCGGTGTCGGGATGATATCGGCACATTTCCGCTGCAGGCATAGGGGAAAATGTCCGGATGTTGGCTGCCGAATACGTCATGAAAACAGACCGGCCCCGGTGGGGAAACCGGGGCCGGGGGCGATCGGAGGGATGAGGGCGCAGTGCTCAGGGGCGATGTACGCCGGGGCGCGTTCCTGCGGTAAAGCAACTCCGCTGAGCGATCGGGTTGGAGTGTGACCACCCCGCCCGCTTCTCAGGAAGAAGGCGGTGATCACACGGAGTTGCACGGATGGTAGCTGGCTGATCCGTGTTCATCCGTGAGATCCGTGGTTTCGGGGTCCTGTTGCTTGAGCGGGGCGATGCAGCGGACGGGCGGGGTTGCCGGCGACCACCGCGCCGGCGGGCACGGAGCGGCAGACCACGGAGCAGGCGCCGACCACGGCGCGCTGGCCGATCTCCACGCCCGGCAGGATGAACGCCCGGGCGCCGATGAAGGCGTGGGCGCCGATGGTGATCGGCGCGGTCTGGAGCGGCAGGGCGGGGTCGTCGAACTTGTGTGTGCCGGTGCAGAGGTACGCTTCCTGCGCGACGGTGGCGCCCTCGTGTATCTCGATCGGGCCGAGCGTGTAGGCATTGGCCCGGTCGCCGAGGCAGGCGCGGTCGTGGAGCGTCAGGTTCCACGGCAGCTGGATGCGCGCGCGCTGGTGCACGAAGGGCCGCCCGCGGATCGTCGCGCCGAAGGCCCGCAGCCAGAGCAGACGCCAGACGTTGAGCGGCTTGGGCGTCCAGCGGCAGAACAGGGCCCAGCAGCCGTCCCAGAGCAGGGCGCGGCAGCGCTGGCGGCGCGACCACGGCGAGGCGTAGGCCGTGGGCTGGAGGTGGGTCCTCATCACGACGTAGCGGCACCCGGACGTAGCAGGGCGGCGAACTCTTCGAGGAACGCCTCGGCGATCGCCGGCTCGGTGAAGTTCGCGGTCGTCGCCCAGGCGGCGTTGCCGAGCTGCACGCGGAACTCGTGCTCGGTGCCCAGGCGGACGATACGCTCGGCCAGTTCGCCGGCGGCATTGCCGTCGTCGTGGTCGAAGACGAGGCCGTTCTCCTCGGGGGTGATGAAGTCGCGGAAGCAGTCGAGCTCCGAGACGACCGGCGGCAGGCCGAAGGCCATCGCCTCAAGCGGAGCCAGGCCGAAGGCCTCGCCCTTGGCGGCGAGCGAGGGGTAGACGAAGACGGAGGCGTTGCGGTACTCGCGTTCCAGCCCTTCGGCGTCGAAGACGGGGTCGACGAAGTCCACCGGCAGGTCCGCCGCCTCGCGCTTGAGGTTGTCGAGGTACGCGGCGCCTCCGCCGCCCTGCTCGGTCCGCCAGGGGCCGACGATGCGCAGCCGCCAACCTGTCAGGTGCTGGGCGGCCCGCCGCCAGGCGAAGAGGAGCAGGTCGATGCCCTTCTCCCGGTGGAGCCGGCCGGTGTAGAGCACCACCGGCGCGCGCTCCAGTGGCGAGGGCAGCTGCGCGGCCCGGCGGGCGATCGGGTACGGCACCACGCTCACGCGGGTGGTGGAGCGGGGGCCGAGCTCCGAGCGGATCTCGGCGGCGACGGCGTGGGAGACGGCCTGCAGGCAGGCGGCGTGGCGGTAGTGGCGCATCTGGCCGCGCGGGAAGCGGGCGACGTGCACGACCATCCGGCCGAACTTCTTCGCCCGCACGAGCACGGGCAGCCAGAAGGTGTTGCTCACGATGATGTCGGCCGGGAGCAGGTAGCGCCGCACGGCCAGCGTGTAGAGGAGGTCCTTGAACTTGAGCAACGGGAGCGAACCGGGCTGGTTGAAGCCCGAGACGCGGAAGTGGTGCACCCCGCCGACGACCTCCATCGGCGGCAGATGGGGGTGGCGCCGCGAGAGATGGAACACCTCGTGGCCGCGCACGGCGAATTCGCGGGCGAGCCCGTGCCAGACTTTTTCGACCGCACCGCCCATGATCGGCGGCACCGGGAGAAATGCTCCTTGGACGATGGTGATGCGCATGGTGGAAATTATGCCGAAACCGATGGTGGTCGAGGGGGAGGCGGGGATACGGCGGAGGCCGGCTCCGCCGCTTCCCTACGGACGAGACGGTGGTAGAGCCCGAGGTAGTCGCGGGCCACCTGCGTGATCGAGAAACGCCCGATGTTCACCCGGCCCCGTGCGACGAGCTGGTCGCGCTGCGCGGGCTCGCCCACGGCGCGGATCGTCGCGACGAACCCGGCGGGATCGGCGGGCGCGCAGAATAGTGCGGCATCGCCCCCGGTCTCGCGCAGGGCCGGGATGTCGCCGCACACGACCGGACAACCGAGGGACTGGGCCTCCAGAACCGGCAGGCCGAACCCCTCGTAGGTGGAGGGAAAGACGAGCGCGTGGGCGGTTGTGTACAGCGCGGCGAGCTCGTGCGGCGAAGGGTTGGCGACGCTGTGAATCCTCGGCTGTAGCCCGAGCCGGAGCGCCTCGTCGAGGGCGGCGCCGGCCAGGGGGACTCCGGCGAAGACCGCGTGGAGGTCGGCGGGGATCCGGGCGAGGGCCTGCACCAGGCCGATGCGGTTCTTGCGTTCGATGTTGGACCCGATGTGCAGGAGATAGGGACGCCCGCCGAGCTCTGGGACGAGGGCTGACACGAGCGATGTTGCTTCCGCGCGGCCTACTACCGGCAGGGTCTGCACCATCGCCATCGGAACGCAGACGAGTTTCGCCGCGGGGATCGAGGCGCGGGCGACGACATCGGCGAGCGTCGCCTGGGAGCTGCAGGCGATCTGATCCGCCCGTTTGGCGGCGGCGAGTTGCAGGCTCGCCAACGCGCGGAGTCTCCAAGGCGCGGCCCGGTTGTGGGCGTAGCGCAGCAACCCGACATCCTGGATCGTGACCACGGTGCGGCAGCGGCAGGCCGGCACGTACCACGCGTCGGCGATGTCGAGGCAATGGAGCACGTCGCATCCGCGGCTCCGGCGCCGGATCCGGAGCAGGGTCCGCAGCGGCGCGATCCAGTGTCCGGGGCCCGGCCCCGCGTCGGTCTCGGCCGTGGAGACCTCGAGGCCGTCCTCGCCGCGGAGCTGTGCGGCGAGGGCCTCGTGGAGCAGATGGATGGAGCGTCGCTCCCGTCGCGACGCAGAGGGGCCCAGAAGCAGGATCTTCATCGGGGAACGGGGGGCTGCGCTGTCAGGGCCGGCTGCGGCGCGCTCGCCAGGGCGGCGAGCAGCGAACGGGCGGCGCGGGTGATCTCGAAACGGGAGAGGAAACAATTCCGGGCGGCTGCGCGCATGGCGGCACGTTCGTCGGCCGACACCGCCTGCCAGCGGCCCAGGAGCCGGCGGGTGCCTTCGTTGGTATCGCTTTCGACCAGCGCGGCGCCGTCGGTGGCGACCTCTCGCCAGATGTTCACCTGGTCGGAGATGAGCGCGGGCGTGCCGCAGGCCAGCGCTTCGGCCACGGCGATGCCGAAATTCTCCTGGTGGGAGGGGAGGACGAACGCCTCAGCGGCGCGGAATGCGCCCCACTTGGCGTCGCCCTCGAGCATGCCGGGCCAGAACACTTCGCCGGCGGTCGGCGTGGCCGCGGCGCGGGCGCGCAACGCCGAGAGATAGGCAGGGGTGGCGCAGGGACCGGCCACCACCAGCGCGGGAAGCGCTGCGGCCGGGGACGCGGCGGCGGCGAGCGCGGCGTAGGCGTCGAGCAGCAGATCGACGCCCTTCTTCTCGTGGATGCGCCCGAGGAAGAGCAGGAACGGCCGCCCGGCCAGCCCCGGGCAGCGGGCGCGGAAGGCGGCGTCCTGGGCCGGGGTTGGCGGCGGCGGGGCGGCACAGCCGTAGTTGACCACGATCTCGCGGCAGCGCCACGGCCGG
This sequence comes from Verrucomicrobiota bacterium, assembly GCA_023447015.1. Lineage (GTDB taxonomy): Bacteria > Verrucomicrobiota > Verrucomicrobiia > Opitutales > Opitutaceae > CAJCBL01. Next base: position 4,463 of record JAEXPG010000411.1, on the reverse strand, counting down.
AAGGCGGTGCGGGCGAGCCGGCGCTCCTCCTCGCAGGTGAAAAGCACCCCGGCGGCGTCGCGGAGCACGCGCGCCTCGACGAGCCGCCAGTACGCCAGCTTCTTGAGGTGCTTGAGCGGATAGGCGCGGTTGAACCACGGATCCAGCATTCCGTGCGGGTAGACGAAGTAGGGCGTGCGGTGGCGGCGCGCCTCCCGCCACAGCGCGTAACCATGGTACTGCCACAGCCCGTGGACGATCGCGGCGTCGAACCGGGGGAGCTCGCGCGCGAGCCAGTGCCGGAGCGCGGGACAGTAGCCGTTGGCGAAACGCCAAGGCCCGACCGCGTGGCAGCGGGCGCCGGGACAATCGTGGCCGGCGGTCGGGGCGTCGGCGGTCAGGATCTCGGTCGCGACGCCGGCGGCGGCGAGCGCGGGCGTGATCGACCGCACCCCCGCGCCCGGGCCGCCACCCGCGGGATCGAGCGAGTGGAGCACGCGCAGCAGGCGGAACGCAGGTGTGTTCATGCGGTGGCGACGCGCGCGTAGAGTTCGAGGTAGGCGTCGATCATCGCGGCGGTGGTGAACCGGGCGGCGTTGGCCGGGCCGGCGGGATCGGGGGAGGGCGTGCGGCGCAGCCCCTCGGCGACAAGCCCGGCGGCGGCCGCGGGGTCGGCCGGATCGAAGTAGACGGCGGCCTCGCCCGCGACCTCGGTCATCGGTGCGCGATCCGAGGTGAAGACGTGGCAGCCGCAGGACTGCGCCTCGAGCAGCGGCCAGCCGAAGCCCTCCTCCCACGAGGGGAACAACAGGCCGTCGGCGACGGAGTAGAGCGCTTCGAGGGTCGCGCACGGGACGTCCTGGGCGGGGACGAGGACGGAGGTCAGGCCGAGCTCGGCGGCGAGCGCGGTGTCGTCGGGCGAGAGCGGTTTCCCAACCATCACGAGCCGGCCCGAGTATTGGTGGTGGGTGCGCAGCGCGTGGAAGAGGCGCAGCAGGCCGGGCCGGTTCTTGTACCACTGGCCGCCGCCCACATTGAGCAGGAAGGACTCGTCGGGCGAGAGCGGCGCGGCGTCGGTCCCGAGCCCGGCGATGCGGCTCCAGGCGACGGCCGGGTCGATGCGCCGGTACTCGTGGTTCAGCCCGATCGAGACCACGGTGACGCGGGCGGGCGAGATCGGGGCGACGCGGAGGAGATCGTGGCGGGTTTTCCAGGAGTCGCAGGCGACCAGCGGCGCGAGCGCGAGCCGGCGGACGATCCAGCGCTGGTAACGGCGGCCGGAGAAGCCGACGCGCTGCTGCGGAAACTCGCCGAGGGCCGCGCGGATCTGGAGCAGATCGTGGCAGGTCACCACGGTGCGGGCGGGCAGGTGCGGCAGATAGACGGCGTTGGCATGGTCGACGATGTGGAAGACCGCCGCCGGATTCCGGCGGGCGAGACGGCGCAGCGTCCGGGGAAACACGACGAACTTGTCGAGGTAGCCCAGCAGCTTCGGCCAGCCGGAGTAGCGGTACGGGCGGGCGAGGCGGGCGAACTGCGGCTGCGGCGCCACGGCGACGACGGTGCGCCCGCGGGCTTCGAGTTCGCGCTGCAGGAGTTGGGCGAAGCGCAGCATGCTCTGCTGCGCGTCGGGGGCGAAGTTTGCCACGAGGATGACGGGGGCGGTGCTCATGGGGCGGAAGGGTTGTCGGGTTCGGTCGGGTCGGTCTGGTCCGACTCGTCCGCAGGCGCGGGCTCGTCCTGGCAGGCGGCGAGGCAGAGGCCGGAGCCGAGGATGGCGAAGCCGAGGATGGTCGGCGGTGCCCATTGGCCGAAGAGGACAGCGAAAGCGGCGGCGGAGAGGATGAGCAGCGGCAGGGGATCGCCGGCGTGACGGAGGCGGTGCAGCGCCCGCCGGAGCAGTGCGAGCACCAGCAGAAACCGGTAGCCGAGAAACGCGACCGCGAGCGGCAGGCCGAGCTCGAGGATGCATTTCGCCCACTCGCTCTCGGCCAGGATGAAGCCGAGGCGCCCGGTCGAAAGGCGGGCCGCGACGTTGGAGCCCATCCCGATGCCGGCGCCGAACAGCGGGGCGCGGGAGGCGACGTTGAAGAGGTAATCGCTCCCGCCGAACAGCCGCCCGAGGATCGACCGGAATCCAGTCTCATCGCCCTCGTGCCCGATGGCGGTCGTCCAGCGGTCGGCGAAGGCGTCGCGGGCTTCGCCGAAGAACGGCAGCAGGACCGCCACGGCGACGACGAGCCCGAGGAGCGCGCCGGTGCGCAGCAGGCCGGAGTGCAGGCGGCCGGTGCGGAAGAGGCAGGGCATGAACACGGCGGCGACGAAGAGCGTGGCGAGCATCGTGGTCCGGCTGATCGACACCGGCAGGGCGACGACGATCGCCACGCCGCAAGCGGCGAGCAGCGGCCAGCGGAGGCGGTGTTCGGCGGTGAGCTGGTGGCAGAGGAATGCGGTCGCGAGCGGGTAGAACAGCTGCGGGCCGGTGATGAAGGCGAAGAGGCCGGGCGGGCGGATGTGGCCGAGGGCGCCGTAGAGCTGGCCGCGCCCCTCGCCGAGCCCGACGCCGCGGTTGATGAAGCTGTCCACCGGCGCCAGGAACTGGACCACCATCAGGATGGTCATCGGAATCGCCGCCACGAGGAGCGCCTTGCCGAGGTTCTCGACATCGCGGCGGGTGAGCGCGGTGGCGATGATCCAGATGAGCGGGAGGTGCAGGTAGTTCGTCCGCAGGCCGTAGGCGGTGATGAGGAGATTGCTCTGGCTGGCGAGGAAGGCTCCGGCGAACGAGGCGACGGCGAGCAGCCCGGCGGACAGCACCCAGCTGTTGAGCGGCAGGCGGCCGCGCAGAAGCGCGAGCGCGACGATCGCGAGCGCGACGGGGTCGCGAACGACCAGTAGCAGGTCGGAGTACTCCGGAAACACCCACTTGCGCAGCGCGCCCTCGCCGAGGAGCAGCAGGGCGTAGATCCAGATCAACCCTCTGATGAGCGGATCGGGTTTCATCGTGGTTGGCGGGTGGGCGATTCTGGTCTGTCGGTGCCGTCTCGCTGTGGCCTCCGTGTCCGACAGCGTCGCTGCCCTTCAGCCTGAGAGCGGCAGTTCGGACAGATCGCAACGGCAGAGGAGAATTCGAGTATGCGAAATCTGGCGGCATCCCCGGCGGACGGCTCGGAGAGCCGTCCCTACCTCGAACCCGCTCTTTCTCTCGCGGGTTCCCTCGATCACAGAATCGGGCGGGATCGCCACGAAGAGGCACGAGAAACCACGAAAACAATCCGGTCTTTTTGTGCGCTCTTGTGCCTTTTTGTGGCCACGAGCGGGTGTGGTTGAGGCTCTGCCGCGTCAGGATCTTTGCAGCCAATAATGATCGGGACGCTCGGAGGGTTCGTCGACGTAGCGCCGGTTGGCTCGCGGTGGCGGACGGCTCGGAGAGCCGTCCCTATCTCAACCCCGCAACTGCTTCGTTCAGCCTCAGCGGAGATGGCGGGTGGCGAGGAACTCGCCAACAATGCGGGCGAGCCCGGTTTCGTAGGCAGACCAGGTGAACTGCGCGGCCTTGGCCCGGGCGGACTCGCCCATGGCGGCCAGTCGGTTGCGGTCGCGGTGCAGTTCGTCGAGTCGGGCGGCGATCGCGGCGGCATCGCGGATGGGAACGATGAAGCCGTCGGTCCTGTCGGCGATGATGTCGGGTCCGGCGGTGTGCGGGGTGGTGATGACGGGAAGCCCCTGCGCCATCGCCTCGAGGATCACGAGCCCGAAGCCCTCGAAGAGCGAGGGAAACACCAGCACATCGCTCTCGCGCATGCGTGCGAGCACCGCGGCATGCGGGAGCGACGCGATCCAGTGGTGGGCCCCGAGCGCCCGTTCCAACGCGGTGCACGGCTCGGCGGGCTTGGTGCCGACGACCGTCAGCGCGATCGAGCGGCCCGCGAGCTTCGCGGCGGCGAAGAGATAGGAGAGGCCCTTGCGCTGGCCGAGCGAGCCGACGTACAGCACGCGCAGCGGTTGGCCAGCGGGGGCGTAGGGCGAGCGGGGCAAGCCGGTCGTCGGCTCCGGGGCGCCGTAGGGCAACACGTGGACGGGGGCGGCGAAGCCGGGGTGCTCGGCGAGCGTGGCCCGGGTGAACGACGTCGCGGCGAACACGACGTCGGCCAGCCGCAGCTCCTCGTCCTTGCGAGCGGTCTTCGCGGCGCTGTCGCGGTTGCCGCCGATGGTGGCGGCCCACTCGGGTTCCCGCTCCGCCTCCTCGGTCAGGATACGGCGGGCGGCGCGCCAGTAGCCGAGCGGCTGCTCGTAGAAGGTGGCGAGACCATGGGCGCGCGCCGCGGCGAAGGAAGCCGCCGCGCCGTCCTCGTAGGCGTAGAGGCCGGCGAGGTCGCCGCGGGCGAGGCGCCGCGCGCAGGCGAGGTCGAGGTCGCGGTAGACGGCATCGACGCAGCACGGTCCGGTCTCGGGACGGGTGAGCAGGTCGCCGAGGCCGAGGC
>JAEXPG010000362.1 GCA_023447015.1 Verrucomicrobiota bacterium | reverse complement strand
CCGTGCCGATGCCGCGATCAACACGGGCGGCGAGAAGGTCCATCCCGCGGAGGTCGAGGCCGCCCTTCGCGCCACCGGCGTGTTCTCCGAGGTGGTGGTCCTCGGCCTCCCCGACGCCCGCTGGGGCGAATGCGTCGCCGCACTCTTTCCCGCCGCGGACCGGCCCGATCTCGCAGCAGTCCAGACGGCGCTCCGCGCCACGCTCAGCCCGCACAAGCTCCCGCGCCGCTGGCTCCCCGTCGACGACTGGCCGCTCACCGCGCAGGGAAAAACCGACCGCGCCGCACTGCGCCGCCTGGCCGGTTGAGCGACTCCTCCGGCGTCCGTCGAACGGCGCCACTCAGCCGCGCGTGGTCTTCACCAGCTCGACGATCGCGTCGATGGCCTCGGGGCTGCCGGCGCAGTACTGCAGCGGCTTCATCTTCAGATCGAACTGCTGCATCGGATAGGGCGACTGGTTGAAGAAATGCATCTTCGCGCCGGTCTCGCGGGCGATCGCCGTCGCGGCGGCGATGTCCCACACCTTCACCGTGAAATCCATGCACACGTCGATCATGCCGAGGGCGGCATAGGTGAGGTGCAGTGCGCCGCTGCCGAAACCGCGCAGCTTGTACTGGGTGAGGATCGCCGAGGCCAGCGGTAGGTAGCGGGCATCGATCGGCGAGTGCGTCGCCACGATCCGCTCATGCCGCCCGCTGCGGCCGAACTGCGGCTGCAGGCGCACGTCGCCATCCCACACGCCCTGCCCCGGCCCGCCATGGAAGAGCGAGCGCCGGCCCAGATCGTAGAGGAACCCGTAGACGGGCTCGCCGTCGCGCAGCAGCGCGAGCGAGATCGCGGTCACCGGCACGCCGAGCGCAAAGTTGTTGGTGCCGTCGATCGGGTCGAGCACCCAGGACCATTCGCCGCGGCGGGGAAACGGGTTCTCGCCCACCGAGAGCTCCTCGCTGAAGAAGTCGTCGCCGCCAAACTGCGCCCGCAGCTCGTCGAAGATCGCGGTCGAGATCGCCAGATCGGCGTCGGTCACGCGGGAGCCGTCGTGCTTCCAATGGCTCGTCGCGCGGCCGAACTGGGCGTGGAAAAACGCCGACTGCGCCATCACGGCCTTCCGGCCGGCGGCGATGCGGGAGAGAAGAGCGGAATCGTTGGATGCTGCCACGCGGCGAGAAAGGCGCGACCGGCCGCCGCTGGAAACTCAATAATGGAACCGGCCGGCCGCCGCCGGCCCGCGCTCAATAGTCGTAAAGCTGCGGATCCCGTGTCGGCGCGCCGCGACGGCCGCCGCCGAAGCCGCCCATACCACCAAAGCCTCCGCCCATTGCCTCGCCACCCTCCGGGCCTTCGGGAAAAGCCTGGTCCATCTGTGCCTCGAGCTTGTCGGGGTCGGTGCCCTCCTCGAGTTTGCGCACGACCTCCTCCATCTGCTCGTCGAGCTTCTCACCGGTGAGCTCGGACATGCGGCGCATCATCCGGCCCATCGCGCGGGGATCGTTCTCGTCCACGCCGTCCATCTCGCGCTCCATCTGCTCGAACGCCGAATCCATCCGCGCATCCATCTCCGGCTCCTCGCCCGCCCCCGCACCGTTCTCCGTCATCCCGGCTGCGGCGTCTTCCATCGCCTCCGCGGGCTCGGTCTTCGGCTCGCTCTTCCCGGTGATCGCGAACGCCGACATCATCCGCTCCATCCGAAACGCCGGGTTGTCCGGGCACTTCGGCACGGTCTGCCCCTGCGCCAACGTCTTCGCGAAAAACTGGTAGATCCGATTGTTGTCCGGGCAGTAGTACTCGTAGATCGGCATGCTGGCGCTATCTACGCCACCCCCGGTCCTTCACAAGTCGCAAGTGCCCTTCGCCGCCGCCCGCGCACCGTCTCCCCGGCACCGTCCACCTCCCCACGAACAAGGTCACCTCGCCCCCCTGCCCGAGGTTTGCGTTGCGCTCGAAGCCAGGGTCACCGGAGATTGCGTACCAGCATGCGGCTCCATCTCCCCCTCCTTGCGCTCCTCGCGCTGGCCGGCTGCGCCCATACGCCCGAGCCCGCACCGCCGCCGGCCGCCATCACGCCCGTGGCTACGCCGGGAACGACTGTGCAGCTCAAACCTGTGGATTTGGCCACATCCGGCTCTTCACAGCTGGCCCTCCTGACGGTCGACAGCTGGCTCGACGAGTACTTCGCCGTTTGCCGGAATTTCGAGGAGAAGTTGTACCATTCCGCCCTCGCAACGCACCCAGAATGGGCTCCGCAGATCGAGGCCATGCGTCGCGTCGATGCCGAGAACGAGAATACCGCACGCGCCGCGTTCCTCTATCTCCATCGCACCGGAACGGAGAGGCTCCAGTGGCATAACGGCAACTGGACCAGGCAAACGCTTCCCTGCAACTGCGGCCAGATCCACCGTTTCGACACACCTGGGTGGAAAGACCGTTTCAAGACGCTCACCCGAGCTCGGATCGCGCTGGAGAAAGTCTCCGACAAGCAGTTTCACGACGCCTACATCCTCGCCGTCTTTGACCTGCGGAAGTCGCTCCTGCCGGAGTTCAAGGCTCAGCTTGCTCGCTTGGAACCCGGTTTTCGCCGTCTCATGCGCGAGCCCGACCGCGCCGAGGCGCCCCGTTGAGTTGCCGCAATCCTCTGCCGGGAGCCGGTAGGCGGACACGCTTGCCCTCAAGCGCGTTGTCAATTCCACCCGCGCCAGCCTCCCCCCCGAGATAACCCAAAAGCTCGCACCATCTGCGCCAGTCCACGCACCCGACCGAGCCGAAGCCAATGCAGTCCAGCGCCGGCCTCCGAATTAGCGGCCATCAGCGTGCATTAGCGGTTTCCTTCCGTCTGCGGCCACTGCTCCCGCCCCTCCGCCATTCCGCTATCCGCAATCCGCATTCCGAAATCCGAATTCCGCCTACGCCACCGCGTGCTGGCGCCACTTCGCCAGGGCTTGGCCGGTCACGCTGCGCGCCGCGGCGAGGATGCCCTCCCGCGGTCCGGCATACACGATCTCGCCGCCGGCGCGACCGCCGCCGGGGCCGAGGTCGATGATCCAGTCGGCAAGGTTCATCACGTCGAGGTTGTGCTCGATCACGACGATCGTGTTGCCGGCGTCGCGCAGCTTGAAGAGCAGATCCATCAGCTTCTGCACGTCGATCCAGTGCAGCCCGGTGGTGGGCTCGTCGAGGATGTAGAGTGAGCGGCCCTGCTGCTTCTTGCTCAGCTCGAGCGAGAGCTTGAGCCGCTGCGCCTCGCCGCCGGAGAGCGTCGTGGCCGACTGGCCGAGCGCGAGGTAGCCGAGGCCGACAGCCTCCAGCGTGTCCAGAATCTCCACCACCCGCTGGAAATTGCGGAAGAGCTGGCGCGCCTCGGTCACCGACATCGCGAGCACGTCGGCGATCGAGTAGCCGTGGAATCGGATCTCCAGCGTCTCGCGGTTGTAGCGCTGGCCGCGGCAGCTCGGGCCCTCGGTGTACGCGTCGGCCATGAACTGCATGTCGAGGCGGATCTGGCCGTCGCCCTGGCAGCGCTCGCAGCGGCCGCCACGGGTATTGAACGAGAAACGGTTCGCCTTGTAGCCGCGCACCTTCGCCAGCGGCACCTGCGCGAAGAGGTCGCGGAGCCGGTCGAAAAGCTTGGTGAACGTCGCGGGGTTCGAGCGCGGGCTGCGGCCGATCGGCTCCTGGTCGACCTGCACGACCTTGTCGAAGTGGTCGAAGCCGTCGATCGCCTTGTGCTTGCCGGGGATGACCTTCGCGCCGTTGAGCCGCCGCGCCGCGGCCGCGGCGAGCACGTCGTTGACGAGCGTGCTCTTGCCCGAGCCGCTCACGCCGGTCACGCAGGTGAACACGCCCACGGGGAACGCCGCGGTCACGTCGCGCAGGTTGTGCTCGCGCGCACCGCGCACGGTGAGCCAGCGGTCGTCGGCGGGATAGTCCTTCGCGTCCTTCGACACCGCCATCTTCCGCGCGAGGAACGGCCCCGTGCTCGACTGCGCCATCGGCGCGCGCATGCAGTCGGCCGGCGTGCCGGCGAACAACAGCCGCCCGCCCTCGGCGCCGGCGCCGGGCCCGAGCTCGAGCAGCCAGTCGGCGCGCCGCATCGTGTCCTCGTCGTGCTCGACGACCACCACCGTGTTGCCGCGGTCGCGCAGTTCGACCAGCGACTGCAGGAGCCGCTCGTTGTCGAGCGGGTGCAGTCCGACGCTGGGCTCGTCGAGCACGTACACGACGCCGGTCAGCCCCATGCCGAGCTGCGTGGCCAGTCGCACGCGCTGGGCCTCGCCGCCGGAGAGCGTCGAGTACTCGCGGTCGAGTGTGAGGTAGCCGAGGCCGGTCTCGTTGAGGAAATGCAGCCGCTGACGGATGCCGCCCACGACCTCGCCATGCGGGGTGTTCGCCACCGCGGCCTCGTTGCCCTCGAGCGTGGCGACGAACGCGAGCGCCTGCTCGACGTCGAGCGCGAAGAAGTCCGGCAGCCGCATCCCCGCGACGAGCACCGCCGCGCTGGCCGGCGCGAGCCGGGCGCCGTGGCAGGTCGGGCAGTCGCCGGCGATCTGGTACGTCGCCAGCCGCGCGGCGAAGCCGTCGCTGCTGGTGGTGCGCCGCGCCTCGTCGAGCAACGCGAACACGCCGGGAAACGGCCCGCTCTCCGCGCTTGCGCCGCGGCGGAGCCGGAAGGTGAACTGCCGCTCGCCGGCGCCGTGCAGCAGCGCCTGTCGCACCTCCGCCGGCAGCTCGCGCCACGGCGTTTCCGGATCGAAGGGCAATTGCTCGGCGAGCTGCTTGAGCAGGGCGTTGTTCTTGATGATGACGTTCTTTCCGCCGATGCGCAGCGGCTTGAGCGCGCCCTCGCGGATGCACTTCGCCGGATCCGGCACGACCAGTTCCTCGGCGAACTTCAGCGCCCGGCCGAGGCCGCCGCAGGTGGGACACGCGCCTTCGGAGTGGTTGAAGGAGAAATGCCGCGGCGTGAGCTTCTCGAAGGTCGCGCCGCACACCTCGCACGCGAGGCTCTGGCTGAGCCCGTGCTCGACCCACGGCGCGTCGTTGTCGGCCTGCGTGAGCGCGAGGGCACGCCCCTGCCCTTCGCGGAACGCGAGCTCCATCGAGTCGGCGAGCCGGCTGCGCTGGTCGGGTTTGAGGACGAGCCGGTCGACCACGAGCTCGACCGTCGCCTCCTTCAACCCGGCCGGCAGGAGGTTGCGATCGTCGAGGTTGACGATCTCGCCGGCGATGCGCACGCGCTGGAATCCGCGCTGGCGCAACCGCGGCAGCTCGTCGCGCAGCACCGCGGCCTTCGCGGTTATCACCGGCGCGAGCAGCATCGCGCGCTGCCCGGGCGCGGCGGCGAGGAGCTTCTCCACGCACTCGTCGAGCGTATGCTGCACCACGCGGCCGCCATCGGCGGGGCAACGTTGCTCGCCCTTGAGCGCCCAGAGCAGGCGGGCGTAGTCGGCGATCTCCGTGACCGTCGCGATCGTGCTGCGGGGCGAGCCGCCGCCGGTGCGCTGCTCGATCGCCAGCACCGGCGAGAGGCCGTGGATGAAGTCGACGTCGGGCCGCTTGAGCTGCTCGAGCATCTGGCGCGCGGCGGCCGAGAGGCTCTCCATGTACTTGCGGTAGCCCTCCGCATAGAGCGTGTCGAAGGCGAGCGAGGACTTGCCCGAGCCGGAGACGCCGGTGACGACGACCAGTTTTCCCCGCGGGATGCGCACCTCGAGGTTCTTGAGGTTGTGCTCGCGGGCGCCCTTGATGTGGATGAACTCGCCGAGGCCGGACGCCATGCGCCGAAAGCATCGCGAAACCCGCCGCGGCGCAACGGTTGTTTCGCCGCCCGACCGCGGCCCGCCGGAGGCGGATCAGGCGCCGGTGCCGACCGCTCGCCCGCCGCCGGCCAGCAGTTCGATCTCCACGCCCGCCTTCAGCAGTTCGGCGCGGACGACATTCACTGCGGCGGGATCGGTCCACCGTTTGGCCTTCGCCTGGTCGCAGGTCCAGCGTAGCTCGGGAAGGATCTCGTCGGGCGCATGCACCCAGCGGTAGCGCGCGTACTCGGCGATGTACTCGCCCGAGCCCGCCTTGCGGAGAACCCATTCCCCCTGTGCCTGCACCGATGCGGACGCATCACGTCGCTGCGTATTGTCTGAGGTGCTGGTCATGGCGGGACTCGGATTCTCGGTGGTTGTGGTTTGCAGTGGCCCCGAGGGAATCGTGGGCGATCCCGTCGCGGCGCATCGAAGCTAGGCCGCCCCAACCGCGCGTTTCCATCCGAAACTTCCACCGCGTCGCCCGGCGGTGCCTTCGGCCGGCGCCGTTCCCGCGAATGCCCGGGTGTGTCGGGCCTTCTTCGATAAGCCGGCGTATGCTCCGCTCACCTGTCGCCAGCAAGCCACCTTCTGTCTCGGTTTTGGCGGCCTCAGCCGCCGCCTTCGGCCTTGTGTAATGCGGTGTGCCGGCTTGGCTTTTTGCCCCCTCTGCCATAAACACGAGCTGCCTCGCACTACCCGCGCCAGGTCAACCGTATCCCGCCATGAAACGATCCCACTCCGGACCGTCCGTTCTCCGATCCCACCTCCGCACCGGTTCGCTTCTCGCCGGCGGTGCGCTCCTCGCCGCCACCGCCGCCCGGGCCTTCACCTTCGAGCTCGGGGAGATCAAGGGCAGTTTCGACTCCACCCTCTCCGCCGGCGCAGCCTACCGCCTCGACGATCCGGCGCCCGATCTCTACGCGACATCCGCCGTCTTCGACGGCGTCCCCGGCACCGCCCAGTCGGTCAACACCGACGACGGCAACCTCAACTACGGCCGCGGCCTCTCCTCGCTGGTTCTCAAGGGCACCCACGATCTCGAGCTCAAGCACGGCAACCTCGCCGCCTTCTTCCGCGCCACCTACTTCAAGGATTTCGAGGTCGGCCGCAGCGAGCACCAGCGGGTCCCGCTCAGCGACCTCGGCCGCAGCAAGGCCGAACGCGACATCAGCCTCCTCGACGCCTACCTGAGCTACAAGTTCGACGTCTCCGGCATGGGCGCGAACCTCCGCTTCGGCCGCCAGGTCCTCAGCTGGGGCGAGAGCACGTTCATCCCGAACGGCATCAACGCCATCAACCCCGTCGACATCTCCCGCCTGCGCACCCCGGGCTCCGAGCTGCGCGAGGCGCTCAAGCC
>JAEXPG010000297.1 GCA_023447015.1 Verrucomicrobiota bacterium | reverse complement strand
TCTTGAGGTCGTCCGCGGACACGTCGCGGGCGACGCCGAGCATTTCGTAATAATCTTCCTTGTGGCTGGACATGTGGTGTCGGTTGACGGATCCGGCGGCCCGGAAAGCCCGGTCGCGGCAAGCGCGACGGGCCGGCCGAGGGCCGGAACGCGCTAGTTAGAGGTGCCGCGCGGCGTTGTTCAAGCTCCGGGGCGCAGGTTTGCGCAGGCCGTTCAGGAGAAGTTCTCCGTGACCAGGACGAGGGAGTCCTCGTCGGCCTCGAAGGTGAATGCGCCGGCGAAGGGGATCAGGGAGTTGTCGCCCGCGATGAACGGGGCGACATCGAGCCCGCGGGCCCGGAGCCGGCCGCGCACCACGGAGAGCAGGCGACACTGTTCGCCGGCGCCGAACGCGAGCTGCGCCCCCTTCTTGAGCGGCACCCGGCGGATGCGGAACTCCTTGCAGTCGGCGATGACGGCTGCGGTCTCGGCCGCGCGCACAATCGGCGGCGGGGGCTCGTCGAACAGGATCGATTTCATCGACTCGGCGATGTGCATCTTGCGCGGCTTGCCGTCGAGGCCCACGCGGCCCCAGTCGTAGACGCGATAGGTGGTGTCCGAATTCTGCTGGATCTCGAGGATGAGGCAGCCGGCATCGATGGCGTGGACGGTGCCGCTGTGCACCAGCACGGAGTCGCCGGGCTGGACGGGGTAACGGTTCACGCACTGCTCGAGCGTGCTGGCATGGATCGCCGCCTCGAACTGGGCGGGGGTGACCCCGGGTTTAAGGCCGAGGATCAGGCCCGCCTGACCTTCGACGCCGGCCAGATACCAGTTCTCCGTCTTCGGCTCGCCGCGCATCGCCGGCGCGATCTCGGCCGGTGGATGCACCTGCAGGCTGAGGCGCTCGCGGCAGTCGAGCCACTTGACCAGGATCGGGAACGGCCGCGTGACCGGCCAGTCCGGACCGATCCAGTCGGTGCTGCGCAGATGCAACGCATCGCGCAGCGTCATGCCGGCCAGCGGACCGTCGCGCACGACCGATTGCGCCTCCGGGCGATCGACGATCTCCCAGCTCTCGCCGATCGGATCCGAACCGGGCAGGGCTCGCGGGAAGACTTGGCCGAGCGCGCGTCCGCCCCAGACGCGGGCTTGGTACAGCGGTTGAAATCGAACTGGCAAATGCATCGCTGCTACTGTTAAGAATTCCATGAAAAATGGGAGGCTGAATTTACTTCCGCGCGCGATTCCCCTAGCCTCGCCGCCCTAAACCCAAACGCCTGCTCCCGATGGCAAAAAGCGACAGCTCGTCCAAACGCAACGGCCCCTCCTTCAACGCGCCCACCTATCAACCACGGTGGGTTGCGGCGATCCTGTGCTTCATGGTGGGCCTGCTGCTCACTGTCGCACTGGCCTACTACGCACCGGACCAGGTGCCGACCATGAGCGCCTCGGGAGAGACGCTGCCCGACGGCACCATCAAGATCATCCCCCCCACCGGCATCAATCCGGTCGGCAAGGTCGGCGCCATGACGGCCTTCTACCTGTTCCGCATCCTCGGCGGCGCCGCTTGGCTGATCGGCGGTTTCTTCTTCTGGCTCTCCTTCATCTACACCCGCGGCATGCGCCGCCTGGCCACCGCCCGTTCCATCGCGATGGTCTTCTGCCTCCTCTGCGCCTGCGGCATCGCCGACATGCAGAAGGCCTGGACCTGGGCCGAGTTCTTCACGACTCCCGCCAACATCTATGTCAACGGCCCGGGCGGCATGGTCGGCCAGGTGCTCTACGCCAAGCTGATGGAGGAAACCGTGGGCATCTTCGGCTCCGGCGTCGTCCTCTTCGTCTTCTTCTGCCTGAGCCTGATGTTCGTGCTGACGCGCGACCTCGGGGCGCAGTTCGACCGCTTCTTCGCCTGGATCCAGAGCATCCGCGAGAACTGGAAACTCCGCCGCCTCGAGCGGGAGGAAATCAAGAAGCTCCGTGCCGAGGCCCGCGCCAAGCTGAAGGAACAGGCCCTCGCCGAACTCAAGAAGCAGGCCGCCGCCGCGGTCCCGCCTCCCACCGACATCAAACGCCTCACGCTCCCCAAGGGTGGCGAAGCCGGACCCGGCACCGCGCCGCCCCCGATGCGCTCGGCGGAGAAGACGCTCTCGCTTCGCAACAATCCGCCCGCGGAGACTGCCGCCGCCTCCGCCCCGGCGGTGCCGGCCCCCGCCGCGACTCCCGCGCCCGAACGCCCCGCCAAGCCGCCGGCGTTTGGGGCGGAGAAGCCATCCATTTCCACCGTCCCGGCCGCCACCGCCGCTGTCGCAGCCGTGGCCAGCCCTGAACCGGCCGCCCCGGCAGCGGCCGCCGCCAACAAGCTCAACCTCAAGATCGTCGCCCCCGAGACGACGCGGAAGGCCTCCACGCCACAGCCCACGCGCAGCGAGGACTACATCTTCCCGACCCTCGATCTCCTCAAGGAGCCGGTCAAGGTCGCCACCGCCACCAACGAGGCGGAACACTTCCAGAACGCCGAGACGCTCCTGCGCACACTCGGCGAATTCGGGGTCGAGGTCAGCCTCGGCGAGATCCACACCGGCCCGGTCATCACCCGCTACGAGATTCTCCCGGCGCCCGGCGTGCGCGTCGAGAAGATCGCCAGCCTCGACAAGAACATCGCCCTCGGCATGAAGGCCCAGTCCGTCCGTATCCTCGCCCCGGTGCCGGGCAAGGGCGTCGTCGGCGTCGAGGTTCCCAACCAGAAGCCGACCCCCGTCGGCATGCGCGAGATCCTCGAGTCCGCCGACTGGGGCGAGTCCAAGGCCGAGTTGCCCATCGCCCTCGGCAAGGATGTCTCCGGCGCCCCGATCGTCGCCGATCTCGCGCGCATGCCCCACCTGCTCATCGCCGGCGCGACCGGCTCAGGCAAATCCGTCTGCGTCAACAGCATCGTCGCCTCGCTCGTCTACCATGCCGGCCCGAAGAAGGTCCGCCTGCTGATGGTCGACCCGAAGATCGTCGAGCTGCAGGTCTACAATTCCCTGCCGCACATGCTCATCCCGGTCGTCACCGAGCCCAAGAAGGTTCCCGGCGCCCTCAAGTGGCTGCTGGCCGAGATGGAGAAGCGCTACCAGATCTTCGCGAAGTGCGGCGTGCGCAACATCGCCTCCTTCAACACCCGCAAGACTCCCGATGCCGCCCCCGCCGCCGAGAAGGAGAAGGATGGCGCCATCGCCGAGGTCCCGACCGAGCTCAACATCAACGTCCCGCGCGACCTCGAGATCGAGATCCCCGAGAAGCTCCCGTACATCGTCTGCATCATCGACGAGCTCGCCGACCTCATGATGGTCGCCCCCGCTGAGATCGAGACCTCCATCGCCCGCCTCGCCCAGCTGGCCCGCGCCGCCGGCATCCACCTGATCGTCGCCACCCAGCGGCCCTCGGTGAACATCATCACCGGTTCGATCAAGGCCAACCTCCCCTCCCGCATCGCCTTCCAAGTCACCTCCAAAGTCGACAGCCGCGTCATCCTCGACGAGGCCGGAGCCGACCAGCTCATCGGCCGTGGCGACCTCCTCTTCATGCCCCCGGGCACCAGCCGGCTCGTCCGCGCCCAGGGCGCCTTCATCTCCGACGAGGAGATCGCCCGCATGGTCGAGCACCTCAAGAAGAACGGCCCGCCCGCCTACCGACAGGAAGTGCAGGAGCAGGTCGACCGCGTCGGCGACGACGAGGAGGGCGAGAACGGCCTCGAGGACCTCGAGGAGGGCAGCGACGACGATCTGCTGCCGCAGGCCATCGACGTGCTCAAGAGCACCCGCCGCGCCTCCACCTCCATGCTCCAGCGCCGCCTGCGGATCGGCTACAACCGGGCCGCCCGCCTCATGGAGCTCATGGAGCAGAAAGGCATCGTCGGCCCCGAGAACGGCGCCCACCCCCGCGAGATCCCCGCCGATCTCGACCGGCTCTCAACCACCCGGCCGCCACGGGCGGCCGGCCCCGTTCCGCTCGTCCGTGAAGCCCCGAACAAAAGGGGCTTCACCTCCCACCGGCTGTTCCCCACATTTCCCCCATGCAGACCATCGGCGAGCGACTCGAGGAAGCGCGGAAACGCAAAGGCATCTCCATCCGCGAGGCCTCCGAGGCGACCAAGATCCGCAGCGATTACCTCCAGAAGTTCGAAAGCAACACTTTCGAGATCAACCTGCCGGATATCTACGTCCGCGGCTTCCTGCGCACCTACGCGCAGTACCTCAAGCTCAACGCCGAGAAGCTCCTCACCGACTACGCGTCCCTCGGGTTCGGCGACTCCCGCGACTCCCGCCGCGGCCCGAGCCATCAGGAGGCCCGCGAGATCATCGGCCGCATCGATCTACCGGAGACGAGCAAACCCGCGCCCCCGCAGCCGATCCAAGTCGCGGCCGAACCCGTCGCCCAGCGCCCCCAGTCCGCCTCCCCTCGCTCCGTCCCCACCTCGGTGGTCACCGGCGCGCCGAGCGCCGATCGCCGCCAGAAGGTGAAACTGCCCCTGATCGTCGGCGGCGCCGTGCTCGCCCTGCTGATCCTCATCCTCCTCGTTCGCGCGCTCCTGCCCGACTCCTCCTCCAAAACCACCGCGACACCGACCAGCACGACCACCACTGCGGTCGATACGCCGCCGCAGGGCGACGTCATCAAGCTGATCGCCTTGGACAACGTGCAGGTGAAGGTCACCCAGCTCAGCGACAAACAGGTCCTCTTCTCCGGCGATCTGATCAAGGGCGACACCCGCTACGTCAAGAAGGACGGCCGAGTCTCTGTCGCGTACAACCCCGGGAAGAACCTGCAGGTCGAGGTCAAAGGCCAGCGGTTCAAGATGACCGTCGACGGTTGGGGCCAGAACACCATCCAGTAGGACCAGTCGCTCGCTCAAGTATCCCCGAGGCGCCCCCACAACGGGCGCCTTTTGTTTTGCGCCTCCGGTCAACGCCCCCGCGACGGCAGCCCCGACAACTGAAACCAGCGGCCGCTGGCCTGAGCCGTAAACACTCAGTTGGCCAAGTCCACCGGTGCCGGTGCCACCGGAGCCCAACGCGAGCGGCTCAGCACACCCGCACGCCGCGCGGGACTCTGGAACTGGCCGCCGCGGCCCCGGAGCGATTGGCTGGCGCGCCTGAAGCCAGATCGATCGAGCCGCGTGGCGCTTCGCGCACTCCGGCATGTGTCCCTTTTTTCTGGTTACATTGCCATGACCCGTCTATGCATAAATTCCCCATGTCAACAAGCTGTCACCCCGTGCTCCAGCAAGAGGCTGGAGGCAATAGGCCCTAGTCCGCCGGATTTTGGTCCTCAGGCCACAGTTTCGCCCTATTCGGTCTTGTCGCCCGAACCCGGCTCCCTACTTCTCGATACGCAGCGCGATACGGGCGGTTGAGGGAAGACCAGACGGAAATCTGGATTGAGCCGGCCTCCGACAATCGCGTCTCCGAGCAGCTCCAAAACCCATTCATCCCTGGGCCGAACCATGGCAAAACCAACCGCCTCCTCAGCAGAACGAAATAGATTCGGCGAAGTGAAAACGTGCCACCGCACCGGTTTGACCCTGGTTGAAACCGTCCTGGCCATGTTTGTCGCAACCATCCTTATCGCAGGGATACTGTCGTCGCTGGTCTTCTCCATACGCCAGTTCACCGAGGCTAGGGCGTACACAAACGCCACGAACATCATCAACCAGCAAGTGGAGTCGCTTCGCGCCCTCAAGTTCGCCGACATAAACAGCACGCTGGGCGGAGTCCCGGCCAATGGCTCACCGATCACCACACCGACAACCCCGCTCGTGCTCACGGTCGGCAAACAGCAGTTCAGAGTGACCCGTTCTGCAAAGCTGGTCCGCAATCTGGCCGCCAACGCACCCAATCCCAACCTCATCGAAATGTCAGTCACCGTCACCTGGGAAATGGCAGGACAACCCCGCAGCACCTCGTCCAGCACCTACTTCTCAGCCTACGGATTCGCCGCCCAATCATGAGCCCTCAGCCCAACAAACACGCGGGTTTCACTCTCGTTGAGACACTGATCTCAACCTCCGTCTTCCTGATGGTGACGGCAGCCATTCTCACCGCGCTCATCGTCTTCCTCCGGTTCCACTACTCCTATTCCCAGACCGCAAGTTTCAGCAGCCACGTGCGAATCAACCACGAGAAGATGATGCAGGAGCTTCGGAGTTCCTACGAGGTGGTCGAGGCCGATGCCCATGGGCTCACAGTCAAGATGCGCGACCTCCGCGGTGCCGAATGGAAACTGACATATTTCACCACCCCAGACGGCCAGAGCCTGATGCGCAAGGCGATCGCTGCCGACAACTCCATAACAATCTCCGAGGTCCACGACCGCCTCGCCTCTGTTGCGTTCGCGTTCTACGACCGCAACGGATCCCCGCTCCCCATGCCGCCGAGCGACCTCAAGAGAGTCCGGGCCGTCCGACTGGAGATCACGCCGCAACCACGTCCCCAGATGTTTTTCGGCAGCGATGACGAAACCGTGCGCAACGCCGGCAACTCGACTGTCGTCAACGCCGCCATCCTGATCCGCAACTCACCACCCAGCACATGAGAACCACAAACTCGATCACGGACAATTCCGGCTTCGCACTCGGCCTGGTGATGGTGCTAGCGCTCCTCATGATCGCCTCCGTCGGCGCACTCCTCACCTACTCGACCGAAGAGTATCGCGCGGCTCGCCGCAACCAGCTCGCAACTGAGTCGTTCCATCTGGCCGAACGCGGCATCGAGCTGGGCTGCGACGCAATCGCCCGTTCGGTGCTTTCCGATCCATCCTCCGGCTGGGCCGCGTTGAGCCCAACGAGCAACCGCTTCAAACGGTCAGTGGAGGAGAACGGGAAGACCGTGGTGGTCTACCTGGACAAGAAATCCAATGACGAGTTCCGCATCAGCGCCAAGGCAACGGTCAACAACCCGGCCGGACTCTCTGCAAGCAAGGCGATCGTCACGGAGTTCAAGATCACCAACCAAACCGGTGTCCGCCGGAAACCCGGGCCCGCTATCGCGGGAAGAACGTCGGTGGACCTTGGGATCAACGGCGGTGATTCCTGCGTGCGGGCAGCCGCATTCGACCCGAATGATGGCCCCCCAGTCTGGTACCCGCAGAGAGACAAGGACCCTGCTGGCAATGCGTTGAACAAGCGGGACGTCAACTGCCTCGACGACCTCCGGATCGTCTGTCTCGGAGCCGGAACCTCTTCGCTGAACATCTGGAACACTCAGATCTACGGACATGTTCTCACCAGTGCTCCCAACATTTCGTACAGCTTCGAGCCAACCGCACCAGCCAAGCCGGTCGGCTGGATTGGGGAGTATACAACACCCAAACTAGTAACGAGCGACATGAGTTACACGCCGCCGTACGACGGCTGGGTCGAACTGGGCGACGTGATTCCCGCCGACAACCAGTATGTTGGAAAAACGTGGGTGAATCACCGGGTCCTAATCGATGGAAAGTGTGTCGAGCAGAGCAGCACATTCACCCAGGCCCAGAAGGACGAGTGGTTCGCCGTCCCCGCCCAGCCGGTCTACGACAGGGCTAGGAATACCCTGACGGTCGAAGGCCTCGGCGGAGCGGTGACCCCGACGGTGCTCCCCGATAACTACATGGGAAGCGGCGCCGGCAACCAGGTCACTTGGCCCTCCTCCGGGGAGGGATCCGCATACTATGTCGTCCCTGGAAACATGGCCGTGGACACGAACAGCACCATCAACATCAACGGCCCGGTCACCTTGGTGGTCACCGCGAGCTCCGCCCAAATCAAGGGGAAGCTCAACTTTGGCCCCAACGGTTCACTCACACTCTACTGTGCCGGGAACAATATCACCGTCGACCTGACCGACATGAAAGAGCGCATCGTGAAGAAGGATGAGGCCGGGAATATCCTCAGCGATACGGTTGTCGACGCCTATCACAGCGAGAAATTGCGCATCAATGCCACCGGGACCGATGGCAGCGTCACCATGCACCCCAGAAGCGGCGGTTCGATTTGTGCGGAAGTGATCGCACCCAATTACACCGTGAACCTTCACACGGTCAGCGAGCGGAGCACCTATATTGGGCGGATCGTTGGAAACAGAGTAACCACCACCAATCTCTACGACTTCTTCTATCCCATCGCCGACGGCGGCGGACCCGACACGCCAGACAACAAGTCTTGGACCATGGACAGATGGCGGCAGGTCCTGCCC
>JAEXPG010000524.1 GCA_023447015.1 Verrucomicrobiota bacterium | reverse complement strand
GGATTTCGGCCGCAGGGGACGGCGGTTCGCCCGGGGATGGGGGTCTTGGGGAAGGGGGCTGGCGTAGGGGCCCGTTCGCATCGGGACAGACTCAAGCAGGAGGATCGGTGTTTAGGGAGGCAGACACGCGTATCCGGGAAATAGCTTGGTCCGGTGTGAAGCGGAAGGCGGAAAGCGCCGCCGCGCCCGCGTTGCGCTGCAGCGGCTTTTCGCGGTGATGGGCGCGCAACAAGCGTGGGAATCGCCGTTCTTCTGGAGTACCCCCTTCGTCTCTGGCCGTGGGGCGTGTGCCCCGAACTCCCGATTCGGTGTCAGTCGTAGACAAGAGTGGGGAGACCGTCGGGCGGCGGGGACTGTGCGGCTTCGTCACCCAGAGCGGCGGCGGGAGGTGTGCCCGCCTGTGGTTGCGCCGAAGTGCCCCAGCCCGGGGCGCCGGCGAAGACCGGTTCCTCGTCGGGCGGAAACGATTGCACATCGGCATCGGCGAAGAGTGCGCGCTGGCCCGGACAGGCATTGCCGGTGCCGGATGCCCCGGGCGGTTCCGGTGGCAGCTCGAAGCTGGCGAAATCGAAGTAGTGGTCATCGTCGATGCACCAGCGCCGGTGGTACCACGGATCGGGCCGGGGCGGTTGGGGCGCGCGGTGCAGGCGTGGGGCTGGGGTTTCCAGTGCATGCGCTTCGCCACTGGCAGCATCGTAGGCGACCAGTGGAATCGAAAGTGGGATGCGAAGTGTGGGATCGGGCGGCGGCAACCCGGTTGCGACTGGCAGTGTGTCGCACCAAGTCGACCGGACGCCCCCGATCGCAGGGCTCGCGGGCGGGGCCTGCGCCAGTGCGGCCGGCCCTTCGTAGAGCCCGAGCGGTTCGAGGATGGCGCGAATCGCTTCGGGCTGTTCCACCAGGCAATGGCGGCGGAGAAAACCGCTGCAGTGCGGGCAGCGCAGCGGATCTGCTCCCCACACCCGTTGGACGAGCGTGCGCCAGCGGGTCCGCCGCCGCCGCGCTGGCGGGGGCGGCACGATCACGACTGGAGCGGCCGGCTGGAGGCGCCGGAGCTGCCATTCGGTGAGGGCGCCCGCGGTTCGGCGTCGGGCAAGAACGGTCTGCCGCCAGAGTTCGCGCAACTCGCGCCAGCCGCCAGTCGGGGCGAGTCGGAAGGCGTTTTCGGGGGTTAAGACTCCGGCGCTGACCAGCACATGGAGGTACCGGTGCGTAGACTTGCTCAGCGATATTCGAGGCCTCGTCGAGGGCCCGGCGCTGGTGGCACGATGCGCACAGGCCGCGCTGCTTGCAGGTGAAGGGCAGGAGGTATTCGTGGCCGCAGTGCGTGCAGCGCAGGCGGGTGAAACCCGAGTGGCAGTCGCCGCAGCTGAGAAAGGCGGATACGGCGGAGTCCACTTGCGCGGGCAACGGCCCCCAAGTGGCGGCGGAGTGTGCGGTGTACGCGGCGCGAAATCCGGTCCAGTGATCGTGCACGACCTGCCAGACCGGCGAGGCCCGCGGCTGGCGCGGGCGAAAATGGTTGGTGCAGGTGGGGACGGAATCGACTGGGCGACCGCCACGCGGAGGAGAAGAAGGAACAGGCCGGGGCGTGGGGCGGCTACGATGGCTCGAGTCACTCCGCTGGCAAATGGGCGGAAGCCAGAACCGTGTTGCCACGCGGGGGTGGCGTTGTTCCGGCCCCATGGGTTTCCATGCGTCTGTGGCCGCGGAGAGCGGGCTCTGAATCACCCACACCGGTGGCGATGAACGCGCGAATGGATGCGAAGTCACGCGGATGAACGCGCCCGCATTTGATGGTTCGGTCGCGCCGGGGAAGCTGGAGTCCCGCTGCCGGACCGGAAAATACACCGGGTTCTCGCCGGGGGCGCGCCGCTTCTAATCCTCGTCCTCGTCGTCGTCCTCGACCGCGGGCTGGGCGTCGGGTCCGAAGCGCAGCGCGGTGAAGACGGTGGCGAGACGGTCGAACAGGATCCGGTCCTCCTCGGGCGTGGTGAGTGTGTAATTGGCCTCCTTGGTGATGCGTTCGGCGAGCTCGACCGCGATGACGATCACGCGGTTGTCGTGCACGAAGACCAGGTGGCCGCGTTTCGCGACGGCCGGCGGAGCGGTCGGCGGGCGCGGTTCGGTGGAGGCGAAGGCCGAGCCGCCCGGCAGCAGCGTGAAGGCGACCATCGCGCCGCCGGAGACGTCGGGCAGGAAACGTGCGCTCTCGATGGAGCTTTCCGGGAACTCGCCGCGGTAGTCGCGCAGGATGTTGTCGCGGAAGAAGGTGATCAGGTAGTCCTTCGGCGGCGTGGTCTTGTATTCCCATTGGGCGATGGGGGGCATCGGGAACGCCGCGATCGTCAGCAGGGTGGAGACCTTGTCCTTGAAGACGACGATCTCGCCGTTGTCCATGACCACCTGGTTCTCGCCATGCAGGACGGGGACGGGGACCGAGAACACGTCGCCCGGGGCGTGGTAGCGGTCGTCCTCGATTCGGCCCTGGAGCTTGGGCGCCGCGGTGGTTGTTTCAGCCGGCGCGGCTGGCGTGGGGGCGGCCGTCTCGGCGTGGAGGGCGATGCCGGCGGCCAGGAACGCGAGCAGGGCGGGAAAACGGAGCGTCATCGGGGGAGTTGGTCTGTCGGGAGCAGGTGAAGGAGGCAAGGATGGAGCCAGTTGCGACCGCGACAGACGGCCGTGGTTTCATCCGGTATTTCGCATGGGTGGCCCCGGGAGTTGGTGACTGGAGTCCGATGGCGCGGAGCGTGGGTTGGCCTCCGAGGTACGCATCGGCACGTTGTCCGACGATGGGGAGGTGCCGTTCGGGTGTTCTCCGATCGCCCGGCTCGGGCGGACGGAGGGTGATGTCGGCCTTCGTACTCCGTCCTGCGGACGATGGATCCGGTGGTGTCCTGGCGCCGGGTGTGCCGGGAAAGAAAAGCGGCGGAGGGGCGAGATTCGCCTTGAAGCGGTAGTGGGAAACTGGCGGCATCGTGCCCGCCCCCTGCATACCCAGCCATTGTATGCGAGCCCGAACTGTCGCCATCGAATGCGGCACCAGTCGGAGCGTTGTCGGAGCCTTTGTCCCCACGGCCGATGGCGAGCTGATGTTGGAGGAGTACGCCCTGTTGCCCCGGAGTGCGGAGCCCGAGGGGCGAGACTGGCCGGAACTGCCGGCGCCGCTGCGGCGTCGGGCCCGGTTTGTGGTGGTGCCGCCGGCGAACCAGACCTTCACGCGGTGTCTGGTGGTGCCCCCGTTGGCGCGAGCGAAGCGGGAGCGGTTGGTGCGGTTCGAGGCGGAGCAGGCCATCCCGCGGCCGCTGGCGGAGGTGAGCTGGGCGTGGTGCCCGACGGCGGGGCAACCGAACACGGTGGAGTTGGCCGCGATGAAGCTCGCGGCGGCGGAGAAGCTTGGCGCGGAGGCGGGCGCCGACGGGGTGCGGCTGGAAGCGATCGTGCCGCGGGCGGCGGCGCTGGAGCGCGCGGTACGGTACAACTACCCGGAGTCGGGTGGTGCCGTGGTGTTGGCGGAATTCGCGGGCTCGATGGTGTTGTTGCTGGCCGTCGGGCGAGGACGGAGCGAGGCGCGGCTCGTGGGACTGCCGGAGGCGCTGGTGCCTGCAGGTGCTGCGCCCGCGGCCGGGGAGCGCTGTCTGGGGGAGACGGCGCTGCGGCGTCTGATCACGGAGGTGCGCCGGATGGGCGGCGAGTCGGTGGGAGAAGGTGGCGGGCCGCAGGCTTTGCTTCTGGCCGGCGCGGAGGTGCCGCCGCCGGATGAAGTCGCGCGAGCGCTCGGGGACGGGGGAGTGCTGGTCGACCGTTTCGATGCGCTCCGCCGGGTCCGGCTCGGGCCGAAGGCGAACGGTGCTGGCGCCGTCGCGCCCCAACTGGGCGTCGCGGTGGGCGCGGCGCTGATGGTGCGCGAACGTCGTTTCCTCAACCTGCTCCCAGTCGCGCGACAACGAGAGAACGCGTTTCGGCGAAGCCGGAAGTGGATCCTGGGCATGGTCGGTGTTCTGGCGGTGGCGCTCGGGGGGACGACGGTCTGGCTGCGGCAGGATGTCCGGCGTCTTCGCCACGAGTCGGTGGTGGTGGCGCGGGACCTTGAGCCGTGGCGCATGGCGCAGCGTGAGGTGCTCGAACTGCAACGCCAGGCGGATGCCGCGGAGCACGAACTCGCTGTGATCGCCGGTCTGGACCGGGCGCGAACGGGTTGGGTGTGCTGGCTGGCGGCGGCGCAACGTGCGATGGAGCCGCTCGACGGCGTCTGGCTTGAGCGCCTGCAAGTCGTCTCCTCGGCCGATGGCGGCGCCGCGGCCACCGGCGGGCTCTTTGGGCACGCCGCGCCGGCCACCGCCGATGGCGTGGCACGGCTGCGCCTCGCGATCACCGGCTGTGCGCTGGACCCCGGCGACGACGGGCGGCGCGGGTTGGAGCGGGTTCGCGGGCTTTTCCGGGCGTGGACGGAGGCGGGGATCGTGGAGACGGTCGAGGCGGAGCGCTTCGACCCGAACGAGGCGGGCCTGCTGCGTTTCGGTTGCGTGCTCGTGCTGAAACCGGAGGCGGCATTGTGACGACGAGTTTCCCCACCCGTGTGCGGTCGTATCCGCTGTTCTTTGCCGGAGTGGGCGCGCTCGCGCTGACGGCGGCCTTCGCCGCAACGGATGTGTTTCGACAGCTGAAGGTGCGGCATGCGGCGCGGGCGGACCTTGCGAAGTTGCGGATCGAGCAGCTGACGCCACAAGCCAGGCCCGAGATGGTTGCCGCAGCCCGCGCCGCGGTGGAGCAGGCCCGGGAGCAGCTCAGGCAGCGGCGCGCCTGCTGGCCCGGCGGTGGCGAGGCGGTGCGGTCGGACCGGCTCGAGGCCTATGCGACGCTGGCGGCGTTTGTGGAGCGGAGTCGAACGGCGGCGGAGTCCGCCCGCGTGGCCGTTGCGAAGGAGGAACGGTTCGGGTTTGCGCAGCACGCGAACGAAGGTCCCAGCGCGGACAAGGTGGCGGTGGTGCTTGCGCAGATGCGGGCGGTCGAGCGGGTGCTGGCCGTTCTGTTCAGCTCGGGGCCCGAACGGCTGCTCCAGGTA
>JAEXPG010000154.1 GCA_023447015.1 Verrucomicrobiota bacterium | reverse complement strand
ATTACCACAATTATCAGCCGGTGCTCGCCGACTGGTGGGACGCCGCCTCCGCCCCGGCCTCGCTGCAGGAGTTCTGGCAATACTTCGCGCTCTTCGCCGCGCGTTTCGGCCGCGATCTGCCGCCGCTCATGCGCCCGGTCACCGATGTCGCGCCGGCGCGCGACCGCCTCGCCGCCCGCGAACGCCGCGCCAGCATCGAGCACTGGGCCAAGCTCTTCGCCTCGGGGCAGACCTCGGCCACGCCCGAAGGCACCGCCGGCCCGCTGCCGCGTGCGATCCGCCTGCGGCTGACCTCGCCGAAGCTGACGTGGGAGTTTCGCGACAACGAAGCCGAGCCGTGGCGCCCGGCCAAGGGCGCCCAGGCCCGCGAGTGGTTTGCGACTCTCGCTGCGAGCCCCGCCGGCGCCGATCCCGCCACGCTCGCGCTCCTGCAGGAGGTCCAGCTCGCGCGCACCCGCCAGCACTACTTCACCAACACCGAGCCGCAGACCCTGCGCCTCGACGAGCCACGCACGCTCGACCTCATCCGCTGGCTGCTGCTCGCGCCGGCATTGCGCCACCTGATCGTCGCCGAGTCCGGCGATCCGTTTCCGGAAAAACGCGTGCCGTTGCGCTGGCTCGGCCGCCCGCTCCCCGACCGCCCCGACGACATCGTCTTCGACCTCGTCGAGCCCGACGGCACCCCCGCGCCCGCCGAGATGCTCCGCCTGCCCGGCAACCCCGAGCTGGCGCTCGCACGCCTCACCGTGTTCGAACTGCCGCCCCCGCTCCCCGGTCACCAGCCGCGCTCCGTCCTAGTACCGCGCGAGGCGTTGCTCACTCCGGCCGCCGTCAAGCGACTGCGCCGCGACGGCGTGCGCGTCGAAGGAGTCGCCTTGCCTGAGGTTGAGGTGATCGTGTTGCGGCCGCGTTTCGTCTGCGCCCTCGTCGAGGGCAGCACCTTCCGCGGCGCCTCCTACGCCGAGATGTTGCACGTCGAGCTGCACGCCGTCTCGCCCGACGGCTCGCACATCCAACGGCGCCGTAGCGACGGGCGCTGGGAGAAGCTGCGCGACACTGCGACTGCCGGGCCGGTCCGCGAGATCGAGCACGACCGGGCCGAAGCCGCCGTGCCGCTGCTCGCCGAGTTCAGCCTCACCCACGACCACGCGAGCTACGTCTGGAAACGCCCGGCCAGCGCCAAGACCTTCCCGGAGCTGTTCGTCGAGTGGGCCGAGCGCGCCCGCGCCCAGGGCGTGGAGCTTGAATGCAGCCCGGATCTCGCCGGTCTCGTCCGCGCACCGGACCGGGCGCGGGTCGATGTGTCGGTAAAGTCCGGAGACGAGTCTTCCGGCATCGACTGGTTCGACCTCGAGATCGCCGTTCGCGCCGAGGACACCACGCTCACGGAGGCCGAGCTGAAGCTTCTCCTCAAGGCCAAGGGCCGTTTCGTCCGCCTTGCGGGCAAGGGCTGGCGCCGCCTCGAGGTCGAGCTCTCGCCCGAGGAGACCGCGAAGCTCGCCGAACTCGGGCTCGACGCAGCGACACTTGCCGGCGGCGCCGAGAAGCAGCGTTTCCACGCGCTCCAGCTCGCCGACGAGCGCATCGCCGGCCTCCTCCCGGCGCAGCACGCCGCCCGCGCCCGCGAACGCGCCGCACAACTCACCGCGATCGCCGAGCCGCCCTTGCCCGCCGGTCTCCGCGCCGAGCTGCGGCCGTACCAGAAGGAAGGCTTCCACTTCCTCGCCCACCTCTCGGCCAACGGCCTCGGCGGCGTGCTCGCCGACGACATGGGCCTCGGCAAGACCGTGCAGGCTCTCGCCTGGCTGCTCCATCTCGCCGCGCAACGCGCCGCGGCCGAAGGGAAGAAGGCGAAGCCGCTGCGCGCGCTCGTCGTCTGCCCGAAGAGCGTCGTACCCAACTGGTCGCTCGAGACAAAACGCTTCGCGCCCTCGCTCACCGCCGCGCCGTTTGCCGGAAGCACCGTGCCGGCCGAGGCCAATCTCGTGGTCGCCAACTACGCCCAGCTCCGCCGTGCCGCGAAGGAGCTCGGAGCCGAGAAGTGGGACGCCGTGATCCTCGACGAGGGCCAGAACATCAAGAATCCGCAGTCGCAGACGGCCCGCGTTGCCCGCGACCTGCGCGCCGCTCACCGGATCGTGCTCACCGGCACGCCGATCGAGAACCGCACGCTCGACCTCTGGAGCCTCTTCGCCTTCGCGATGCCCGGGCTGCTCGGCACGCAGGCGTCGTTCAAGCGCGCCTTCAACGACCGCGAGGATCCCGCCGCCGCCCGCGCCCGCCTCGCGCGCCGCGTGAAGCATTTCATGCTCCGCCGCACGAAGGGCCAGGTCGCCACCGACCTCCCGCCGCGCACCGAGGAGGACCTCGCCGTCGACCTCGACGGTCCGCAGCGCCGCCTCTACGACGCCGAGCTGAAGCGCACCCGCGCCATGCTCCTCGGCGTGAAGAGCGACCGCGAGTTCGACCAACAACGGTTCAACATCCTCCAGTCGCTCCTGCGCCTGCGCCAGATCTGCTGTGACCCGCGCCTCATCGGCTTCGAGGACGGCAAGGCGAAGCGCACCGGCGCGAAAAAGAAGACCACGTCCGCCGCAGCGAAAGTCGCCGCCAAGACCGCCTCCACCGACGATGACGAAGCGTCGTCGCCCGAGTCAGGTTACACCGGTTCCGCCAAGCTCGAGGCGCTGCTCGACACCCTCGAGCCGCTCGTCGAGGAGGGGCACCGCGTGCTCGTGTTCTCGCAGTTCGTCACGATGCTCGAGCTGATCGCCACCGAGCTGACCGCGCGCGGCATCAAGCACCTCATGCTCACCGGCCAGACGGAGAACCGGCAGGAGCTCGTCGATCGTTTCCAGTCCGAGCAGGGCGAACCCGTGTTCCTCCTCTCGCTCAAGGCCGCCGGCTCCGGTCTCAACCTCACCGCCGCCAGCTACGTTGTCCTCTACGACCCGTGGTGGAATCCGGCGGTGGAGGCGCAGGCGATCGACCGCACGCACCGCATCGGCCAGACCGAGCACGTGATCGCGTACCGCCTGCTCGCGCGCGGCACGATCGAGGAGAAGATCCGCAAACTTCAGCAGGCGAAGGCCGAGCTGGCGCGCAGCATCGTGCAGGAGGAAAACCTCGCCACCGTGCTCAGCCTCTCCGACCTCCGTTTCGTCCTGAGCGAAGACCCGACGGAATGAGCGGGGCGGCGGCAATCATGGCCGCAGGCCGGCCTGCACGGCATTCCCCCTCGGGGCGCCCGGGGTACGCAACGCGAGGAGATGCAGGAGGCCGACCGCGGTGCAGGTGACGACAATCGTCGGATTCGGCACCGGGAAGAACACGAGTTCGCCGGCCGTGCGGGTGAGATAGACGAGAGCGCCGAGCAGCACCGCCCCGCGCCCGAGCCGCGTGCCGAGATCGGCCCGGCAGAAGAGAAAGGCGAAGGCGAGGAAGGCGATCATGAGCAGCCCCCCGACGTTGAAGGCGTGCATGAGTGCGCGGGCCGTGGCAGTGAGCGGCATGCGCTGGATCCAGGTGGCGAGCAGGAGATGGAACGCGAGGAAGACGGCATTGAGGAGGCCGCAGAGCAGCATGACGGTTTTGTGCATGGCGAATGCCGCCACGGAACAGCATCGTCGGGCACCCGACACGCGGAGTTTGTCCAGCGGTCGCACCGCGCGACGGGCGGCGAGGGCGGGAGGTGCGGCGTCGCCTACCCGGTGCGGCCAACGCACGGCCGCCGGGCCGCTTTCTCTCCCAGCCCCGCCCTCAGAGCGTCTCGTAGGCGATGAAATCCTCGAGCTTCCGTTTCGGCGGCGACGGCGGCCACGCCTCGGGCACGCCAAGCGGCGTGAGGCACACGCGGTCATAGCGCTCGGGGATGTTCAGCACGCTCCGCGTCACCGCTTCCGGCACGGCATCGGTGATGAAGACCGTGCCGTAGCCGAGGGCCCGCGCGGCCAGCATGAGGTAGCCGGCGGCAAGTGGGCCGTCCCAGTGGTTGTAGTCCGGGTACTGCGCCTGGTTGTCGGTGAGGACCGCGATCTGGACCGGCGCCGAGAAATAGCCGGCGAGCCGCTCCCGGCATGAACGCTCCGCCTCCTCGCGGCTCCCGTGCGCCCCGGCAGTTTCATCGAAGCGGCGCAGAAAGAACTGCACACAGCCCTCCTCCAGCCGGTGGATGGTCTCGCGTTGGCGGATGACGAGAAACTTCCACGGCTGCTGGTTGCCACTGGTCGGGGCGCTGCGAGCGGCATTGAGGATGCGGACCAAGTCGGACTCCGGCACGGGGTCGGGGCGGAACCGGCGGACGGATCGGCGGCCGGCAATCACCTTCCAGAAATCCATGGTTTCGGAAGCCTCCGCCGAGCGACCGCAGGCGGCGCTCAAGACGAGGCTGCCCATGGCGAGACCTCCGGCAGCCGCCACGGTTTGCTGGAGGAACGATCGGCGAGTGTTCATGGGTGGAGCGAGGGGCACCGGCGGTGGAACCGCGCCGAGAACGGCGCCGCGGGGAGGTTCCCTTCGAAGGGAAAGCCCGGTGCCGCGGAAATCCCTTCACGCGGCGCAACGGTCCCCGGGCGACGCCGCAAACACTCAGGGCAGGCTCACGCGCACGCGCAGGAACTTCCGGCCTTCGCCGGCCGACACGGGCAGAAGCGCCCGCACCAGCTCCACCTTCCCATCGTGGTCGGCATCGGCGTCGACGATGGCAAGGGTCGGCGTCACCATGGTCCAGACGGCGAGATCCGCGGAGGTTTCGTAGGTCCAGGTGAGCTCGGTGTCCTTGTGGCGCCGGTGGGTAAGGGCGAGTGAGGCGCCGGAGATCACGACCTCCGGGCGATGGACGCTGGTGCTCGAGAGCGGATCGGTGCGAAAGGCGAACTCGAGCAGGTTCCCCGCGCCGTCGCGGTCCAGATCGACATCGGGAGCCGTCCCGGAACCACTCAGGCCGAGCTCGTGGAGCCAGGCCGCATAGGAGCCGGCCGCAAGGATATGGAGGGTGAGCGAAGCCGTGCCGGTGCCCGCGGCGTTGATCGCGCGGAGCACAACCGTGTAGGAGCCCGGCGTCGCCGGCGTGCCTTGGACCAGCCCGAGATTGTGGGCAATGCCCAGTCCGGCCGGCAGCGGCGTCGCGTCGAAGAGCACCGGGGCGTTGGTCGCACCGATCCAGAAGCTGAGCGGCTCGCCGGCCACGAAGGAGAGTTCCGCCGGGTAGAATATCTCGGGCGCGGCCGCAGTCTCGGGCGCGAAGGCGATGAGCAGGTCGCCGATGCCCGTGCCAGCCGTATTGGTCGCGCGGATCGTCGAGGCGACCCAGCGCGGCGTTCCGCCGGCGATGCCGGAAAGGACTCCGGAGGTCGGATCGAGCGCGAGCCCCTCGTCGAAGAAGCCGGAGCTGAAACCCGTCGGATTGTTCGTCGCCGTGATCGGGTAACTGAACGCCCGCCCGATCACCGCCAAGGCATAGGGCGGCGAAGTGATCACCGGTGCGGTCGCCAGCGGCGGGCCGATGGTGATCGTGAGCGGGGCCGTGCCGGTGCCGTCGGCGTTGGTCGCCTTGATCGTTCCGACATAGGTGCCTTCGCTGGAAGGCGTGCCGGAGATGATGCCGGTGAAGAACGCGATCCCGAGGCTGGGCACGGCGAGTTCGTAGTCGAAACGCGTCGGGCTGTTCGTCGCCGTGATCCGGTAGGAAAACGGCACGCCAACATTCCCGCTGGCCGTGGCAGGCGAGGTGATCACCGGTGGCGCAGCGAAGGCCGCGGTCACCAGCAACAGGCCGGAGGAGATCCCGGCCTGGATCCAGGAAAGGAGGGAGGCGGTTTTCGTTGTTTGGCTTGCGGCACGGGTCGCAGGCAAGGGCCGGCCGGGGGAGATGCGGCGCGAGTCGTACACCGGACGATGACTCCGCTTCCACCCATTCCCGGCGCCACCCCACGCATTCGGGTCCGTTTTACATCTCTGGAAGGACCGCCGAACACCCGGCCGCCCCGCGCCGCGCCCCACCCCTCCGGCTCAAGCACCGCCGCTTCGGACCGAAATAGGGAGACAGCACCGCCCTCCGCTCCCGCGACCACCGAACCCATGCCCACCGAGCCGCCCGCCTCATC
>JAEXPG010000150.1 GCA_023447015.1 Verrucomicrobiota bacterium | reverse complement strand
CGCGGGTCTGGTGCCAGAGGAAGACGGCCGCGCGGCCGCCGCCGGTGCGGCCCAGGACGTTGAGGAAATCGTTGTCGGCGAACTCCCAGTTGCAGAGCGCCATCATGTCGATGGCGGCGATGTAGTCACCGCTGTACGAGGTTTCCGGTGGCAGAGCGGTGTTCTCGAAGCGGCAGCCCTTCGCCCAGCCGCGGTGCACGTGGGTGCCGGTGGGGGTGATGGTGCCCTTGAGGCAGCGCATGCCGGTCTCGAGGAAGCGGCAGTTCTCGATGCGGACGTCCTCGGCCACCGGCGTGGTGTTGGCCTCGAGCTTGATGGCGTAGGCGCCGAAGCCGGAGAAGGTGAGGCTACGGACGGTGACGCGGGCACAGCGCATGAGCCAGAGGCCGTCGGCGTTGTCGGAGCGGTCGGCGAAGCCGTTGCCGCGGAGGGTGACGGCGGCGGGATTGTCGGACGCGGAGCGGAGGGTGATGTCGTTGACGCCGGAGAGCGTGCACCAGGTGCCGCCGGAGGAGTTGCGCGTGGCGGCGAGATCGTAGACGCCGTCGGCGAGGAGGATGAGGTCGCCGTTGATGGCGTTGGTGAGGGCGGAGCGAAGCTGCGCGACGGTGGCGACGTTGACCGTGCGGCGGCGGAGCGGCGCGTCGTCGACGGTGACGAGGACATCGTCGGTGTAGATGGCGGTACCGGACGTGACGGTGCAGCGGAAGGTGTAGTCGCCGCCGGTTTCGAAGTAGACGGCGGTGTGCGGGTTGGTCGGGTTGACGATGCGGGCGCCGGCCGGTCCGGAGACTTGGGACCACGCGAGTGGCGTGGCGAGTGCGAGGCCGGGGAACGTGGCCTCGAGGCAGGTGCCACCGCGCACGGTGATCGTGCGGTCGGCGCCGGCGTAGAGGGTGGGCGTGGGAGTGGTGACGACGGCGGCGGTGGTGGCGGGGCCTTCATTGCCGGCGGCATCGACGGCGGCGACGGTGTAACTGAAGGACGAGGCAACGGGCAGGCCGGTGTCGGTGAAAGTGAGGGCCGCGGTGGAGGTTCGGAGCGCGCCGTCGCGGTAGATCCGGTAGGTGGAGACGCCGACGTTGTCGGTGGCGGCGGTCCAGGCCAGGGCCGCGGTGTCGGTGCCGGAGAGTGCGGCGGTGAAGTTGCCCGGAGCGGAGGGCGGCACGATGTCGACGGTCGAGGCGTAGCGCAGACGCAGCGTGGGCCGGAGCGTGGTGTCGGCGTACTCGCGGGCGATGAGGTAGAGGCTGCGGTAGAGCGCGTGGTGCTGGAACATCACGCCGAAGTTGGTGGCCGGGTTCGCGAGCCAGCCCTGGGCGGCGGCGGTGAGGTTGATCTCGATGGTGGTGGCGCCGGTGGGGAGCGAACCGGTGGCGAGCGCGGTGGAGCCGAAAGTCGGGGCGGTGGCCCAGGTGACGCCGGAGGCATCGTCGTTGCCGTCGCCGGTGCCCTCGGTCCAGGTGGAGGTCACGGGGAAGAGGTCCCAGGCGGTGGCGGAGGTCTGCGGGTTGTCGATGTTGAGGACGAGGGTCGCGGACTCGAGACCGGTCGCGGAGACGCCGGAGAGATCGAAGAAGAACAGGCCGCGGCTGCTGGGGACGGAGGCGTCGGTGTTGACGTTGAGGGAGGAGGAGCGGCCGAAGTTGTCGTTTCCACCCCAGTGCGCGGAGATGAAGGTGTCGCGGTGCGGCGAGGTCGTGCCCGAATCGTGGCGGAGTTCGACGGTGGGTGCATCGGCGGCGCGCAGGCAGTAGTGGGCGGCGGGGCCCCAGCCGGCGGCGCTGTTGGCGCGCACGTGGAAGTACCAGGTGCCAGCGGCGGTGAGCGTTGTCGTGACCGAGGCGGTGGTCGTCTCGGCGACGGTGTCGGGTTCGGTCCAGGGCGACTGGTCGATCGACCAGCTGTACGCGGTCGGCGTGGGGCCGGAGTCGGGGACGATGGTGAACGCGGGCGCGAGGGAGGAGGTGAGGGCCTTGTACGGGTGGGTCGCGGAGGTGACGACGAGGAGGGGCAGGTTGGCGCCGTCGGGGGCGGCGTTGTCGAAGACGATGGCGCGGAGTTTCTCCGCCATGTCGACGGTGAGCATGGAGCGGAGGTTGTAGCCGCTGTCGCGCTGGTAGTACCTGCCGGCGGAGTTCTGGGCGGTTTCGGCCAACTGGCCGGCGCCGCCGAGGTAGGAGGGATGAACGCCATCGCCGAGCAAAACTGTGGCCCAGTCGTCCGGATGCAGGGCCATGAAGACGCCGTGGAGATCGACGAGCGGGATGCGCATCCGCGTCGCGACGGCGCGGACGACGGTGTTGGCTTCGGCGACGCGGGCGTCGTAGCCGGTGCAGGGCGGGATGGTGCTGAGGACGGGGACGATGCCGGCGTCGATGTTGATCCGGATGAGGCGCTCGAGCTGGGCGTCGTAGGTGGCGGGGCTCCAGCCGGACTGCCGAATGTCGTTGGTGCCGTACATCGTGAGCGACCACGACGGGTTGGCGCGGGCGATGGCGTCGTCGACGACGCTGAGGGCGTGGGGGACGCGCCAGCCGGAGTCGTTGCAGTAGCTGCCGCCCTTGAAGTCGTGGAGCGGATTGTCGGCGGAGTTGGGCGATGCCCCCATCCAGAGAAGCGTCGGGAGATAGTTGTGCCCGTCGGCGGGTTGGGAGCTGATCAGGCCCCAGCTGCAAAGCTCGCCGAGGTAGGCGTTGGAGAGGGTGATGCTGTCGCCCCATTGGCCGAGGATACCGGGGGCGCGGCCGAGGGCATCGCCGCGGAGCTTGATGGCGCGGAGGTGCGCCTTCATCTCGGGCGTGATCGGGCTGACGAAGCTGCGGCGGATGGTATGGACGCTCTCCTGGGCAAGGGCGGTGGAGGCGAACGCGAGGAGGAGCGCGGTGCAGGCGAGGAG
>JAEXPG010000138.1 GCA_023447015.1 Verrucomicrobiota bacterium | reverse complement strand
AGATCATCGAGCTCAAGGACCACCCGTGGTTCGTGGGCGTGCAGTTCCACCCCGAGTTCAAGTCGAAGCCCAACCAGGCCCAGCCGCTCTTCGCCGCCTTCGTGAAGGCCGCGCTCAAGCGCCAGGCGACCTTGGCTTCGGCGAAACCGGCCGCGAAGAAGCCCGCCACGAAGGCGAAGAAATAGGGCGGCCCGGCGCGACCGTTCCGCGCCGCCGTCGATCAGGTCAGAGGTGTTCCTTCAACATCGAGGCGAACACCTCGTAGACCAGTCGACGTTCCTCGATGAAGACGCACCGGATGGTCGTGCTGTTCTCGTAGTCGAAGACCACGCGAAAGCGGCCGACGCGGAGTCGCCAGAAACCGGCGAGGTTCTCCTCGAGGGGGAGAATGTCGCCTTTCCCTTTCGCGAGCTCGTCCAACCCGTCGCGCAGTGCCTTGCGCCGCTCCGGCGCCTGTTTGCGCACAAACGCGACGACCTGGTCGGAGATCTTCAGCCTAAACATCGAGGGCGGACAGAGGCCGGAATTTCAGTTTTCCGGCGGACAGTTTCGTCATCGTGGCGGCAAACTCTGCGTTCCCGAGCAGTTCGATCGTCTCGGTGATGGCCTCCATGCGCTTTTTCCCGACGATGAAGCCGCACACTTCTCCGCGGCGCTCCACGATGGCGATCTCGTCGTCCGCCTTGCGTAGAATGCTGGGCAGGTTGGCTTGGGCGGTCGCGACTGAGTACGTATTTCGCATGCGCTGGCTACGTACTCCGGTTGACGCTTTCCGCAAGCGGGAAGCCATCGGGGCGCCTGCGTCGCCGCTGCTCCACCCTTGTCTTCATTTCGGCTTCGGCATTCTGTCGTCCGTCTTCCGTCCTCCTTCACCATGCTTTTCGACCCTCAGCGCCGGCTCCTGATCGCCGGTCCGTGGTCGCGCGAGAACGAAACCGTCTGCCGGACGGTCGCGACCGAACTCGCGGCGATCCGTGCGCGGCGGCCCGAGCTCAACATCGTCTTCAAGGGCTCGTTCGACAAAGCCAACCGCACCTCGCTCAGCGGCGCGCGTGGCACGGGGCTCGAGGCCGGGCTGGAGCTGTTGGCGCTGGTGAAACGCGAATTCGGTTTCCCGGTGCTCACCGATGTGCACGAACGCGAGCAGGTGCCTGCCGTGGCCGCCGTGTGCGACGTGATCCAGATCCCCGCCTTCCTCTGCCGGCAGACCGACCTGCTCGTCGCCGCGGCGCAGAGCGGGCGCGTGGTGAACGTGAAGAAGGGCCAGTTCCTCTCGCCGCAGGAGATGCCGTTCACGCTCACGAAACTCGCCGGCGCGGCCGAGGTCTGGCAGACCGAGCGCGGTTCGACCTTCGGCTACCAGAACCTGGTCGTGGACATGCGCAGCTTCCCGATCATGAAGGCCAACGGCTTTCCGACGATCCTCGACGCCACGCACAGCGTGCAGCTGCCCGGCGCGGGCGGTGGCAAGAGCAGTGGCCAGCGCGAGTTCGTCGAGCCGCTGGCCAAGGCGGCGCTCGCCGCTGGCGCCGACGGCCTCTTCCTCGAGACGCATCCGAATCCCGCGGAGGCGATCTCCGACGGCCCCAACATGGTGCCGCTCGCCGAACTGGCCGGCCTGCTCGATCGCTGTCTGGCGATCTGGCGGGCGACGAGAACGTGAGGTGTGGGAGGGGTTCCGCGCCGCGGAGCCACGGTGCCCGCGTTCGGCCGGTCTGATTCGGTCGGGGTTGGCGGCCTCCTCTTTCCGTTGCTCCCCTCGGTCGAGGGCTTGACACCGGAGGACGCCGCCGGCCAACTTCCCCCTCTTTTTTCCTAAATACCATGCAACCGACCTATCGTCCGCATAAGAAGAAACGCGCCCGCAAGATCGGGTTCCGCGCCCGTAATTCCACCCGTGGCGGCCGCAAAGTGCTCGCCGCTCGCCGCGCCAAGGGCCGCAAGCGTCTCACCGTTGTCTGAAGCCCCGCAGGGCCGCCTCCGCTTCGGATCGGCGCAACGGGTTCGCCGCAGCGCCGATTTCACGGTCGCGCGCGAGACCGGGCGCCGGATCGACGGCGGATGGTTCCTGCTCTGGGTCCGCACCCGCGGCGACGAGCGGCCGGCCCGACTGGGCGTCGCCGCCTCGCGTGCGGTGGGCGGTGCGGTGGTGCGCAACCGCTGCAAGCGTGTCCTGCGCGAGATCTTCCGGCATCACCAGCACGAGGTCGCTCCCGGCCTCGATCTCATCGTCTCGGCCCGGCCGTCCATGACGAAGGTCGGCACGGCCGATCTCGAAAAACGTTTCCTGAAAACCCTCCGCAGACTTGCCGGCGAACCGTCAGTCCAGCAGTGAGCGAACAGGCACGCCCCTGTCCCGGCTCGGCCGGATGTTCTGGCGTGCGCCGCGCCATCTCGCTGCCGGCGGGGTGAGACTCTACCAGCTGGCGATCTCGCCGGTGCTTCCGCTCCTGTTCGGCCCGAACAGCGGCTGCCGGTTCCATCCAACCTGTTCGCATTACGCCGTCGAGTCGCTCCGGCGCCACGGTCTGCTCGCCGGGTTGTGGCTGACCGCCCGCCGGCTCCTGCGCTGCCACCCGCTGCACCCCGGCGGCGAGGATCCTGTCCCCGACACTTTTCGCTGGCTGCCGCGCTCCGCGCGAGCGGCTGCCAGTGTTCCTTTCGCCCTGAACTCGCGCCGCGCCTCCCGCCCCCATGGATAAGAAAAACACGACCATCGGCGTCATCCTGCTGATCGCGGCCTTCGCCGGGATGTACTTCTTCCGCCCGGCCCCCCAGCCGCGCCCCGCTGCGCCGCCTCCGGCCGCGGTCGAGACCACCGCTGCGCCTGCGGCCGGTGCTGCCACGCCCGCGGCCCAGGCCCCGAATGCGTCGGCCCAGTCGCCGATCGCCACGCCGCCCGTGTCCAACGGGCTTTTTGCGTATCCGACCGCGTTGCCGGCCCAGGCGCAGGTCGTCACCCTGTCCAACGCCGAGGTCGAAGTCGCGTTCAGCGATTTCGGCGGCGCGATCCGCGATGTGGCGTTCAAGAAGCACCCGGCGATAAAGGGGCAACCGGCCCCGTACGTTTTCAATGCCGTCCATTCCGCGCCGATTCTCGCCTTCACTGGCGCGCCCGGTCTCGACTCGGCGACAAAATGGGACCTCGTTGAGAAGACCACCGACCGCTTGGTCTTCCGCGCCGTGGCCGATGGCCGGCTCGAGGTCACCCGCACTTTCGTGCTCCCGCAGCCCGGCCAGCCGGGAGACCCCTACCGAGTCCAGGTTTCTACGACGCTGCGCAATCTCTCGGACGCTGTCATCGGTGCCCAGCGCGTATCGTTCAATCTCGGCACAGCGACGCTGATCGATAAGAACGACACCGGCATGTACCTGAATGCCGGCTGGTGGGACGGCGAGGCGATGGGGTATCTGGGCCGGGCCGACTTGGAGCAAAGCTCCGGATTTCTCGGCATGGGTGGACACGATGCCCGCCCGTACGTCGAGACGTTGGGCAAGACGCTCTGGGCCACGGTGAAGAACCAGTATTTCGTCTCGATCTACACCACCGTTCAGCCCGGAGCCGGTACGGTGGTTCGTCGCGTCAAGACCGATCCCTCGCGAACCGATGCCTCGCCGGCGGCCTTTGGCATCACCTGTGACATTCTCCTTGATCTGCCGCGGTTGGAGCCGGGCGCCAGTGCGTCGCTGGAGGGTAAGTTGTACGTGGGCCCCAAGGAGTACCGGCGCCTGAAGGAGTTTGGCCAGAACGAGGAACAGGTGATGCAGTTCAAAGGGACGAATGGGTTCAGCCGCTTCTTCAACACTGCGTTTTTCGCGGAATTCTTCGCCCCCCTGCTGCTCACGATTCTCGGCTGGTTCCAGAGCGTTCTTGGCAACTGGGGCTGGGCGATCATCGTCACCACCCTCGCGCTCAAGACCGTCACGCTGCCGCTCACGCTCAGCGCGGCGAAGTCGTCCAAGCGCATGGCCAAGATCCAGCCGCGCCTGAAGGAGATCAACGAGAAGTACGCCGACAACCCGCAGAAGAAGCAGAAGGCGACGCTCGAGCTTTTCAAGGAAGCCAAGGTCAACCCGGTCGGCGGCTGCCTTCCGATCCTCATCACGATGCCGTTCTTCATCGGCTTCTTCGCGATGCTCCAGACCTCCTCCGACCTGCGTTTCGCAGAATGGTTCTGGATCAAGGACCTCGCTGCACCCGACACAGTCACGCACCTCTTCGGGTTTCCTCTCAATGTCATGCCGCTGTTGATGGGTATCACCTCGATCGTGCAGATGCAGCTCATGCCCACGCCTTCGGTGGACAATGCGCAGGCCAAGATGATGAAGTTCATGCCGATCATGTTCGTGGCCTTCTGCTACAACTTCGGCTCCGGTCTCGCCCTGTACTGGACGATCTCGAACCTCTTCACCATCGGCCAGCAGCTCATCATCAACCGGCTGCCCGACCACGACCCGCTGGCCCCCGCCGCGGGCGGCGTGAAGAACGTCACCCCCGCCGGCAAGCGCCCCAACCGGAAATAAACCGTCGCCCTCCGCCGGATTTTCCCTCTCAACTTAACCACCTCAACACCCCGAACACCTCACCACCATGGCCGGCCACAGCAAATGGGCTAAGCTCAAACACTTCAAAGGCGCGATCGATGCCAAGCGCGGCAAGATCTTCAGCAGCCTCGGCAAGGAAATCACCATCGCGGCGCGCGCCGGCGGTGGCAACCCCGACTCCAACGCCCGCCTGCGCACCATCCTCCTGAAGGCGCGCGATGCCAACATGCCCAACGACAACGTCGAGCGGGCCATCAAGAAGGGCACCGGCGAACTCGCGGGCGCCGCGATCGAGCAGATGACCTACGAGGGTTACGCGCCCGCCGGTGCCGGCGTCATTGTCGAGGTCACGACCGACAACAAGAACCGCGCCGCCTCCGAGGTCCGCTCGGTCTTCACGCGCTACGCCGGCAATCTCGCGCAGACCGGTGCCGTCTCCTTCCAGTTCAACCACTGCGGCCAGTTCCTCATCGGCAAGGACAAGATCTCCGAAGACAAACTCATGGAGCTCGCCCTCGACGCCGGGGCCGACGACGTCCGCTCCTCGGATGAAGGTTTCGAGGTCATCTGCTCCCTCTCCACCTACTACAGCCTTGCGGGGGTGTTCGAGAAGGCCGGCATCAAGCCCGACTCGAGCGAGATCGTCTATCTGCCGAAGATCCCGCTCGTGCTCAGCGAAGCCGACGCCGCCAAGGTCGCGACGCTGGTCGAGGCGCTCGAGGATCTCGACGACGTCCAGAACGTCTTCACCAACCACGAGGTCGCCAGCTGAGCGCCCGCATCCTCTGCCATTTCCCGAGCCGTCCGGTCCACGCCGGGCGGCTTTTTCTTTGGCCATGGGTGCTTCGGATCCCGGGTGTCGCCGCCTCCCTGCTCCGCTGTATCCGGTCGCTTCACGCCGCATCCCGTGCTCCGCCCTGAGCTCCTCACCCCGCTCGGAGTTCTCCTGCCGCCCAAATACGGTGACGGGCGGCGACTTATTTGGGCGGAAGGAAGAGCAGGCTCTCCTGCTTTCCCTGTGAAACGACGCACTTCTCTGCCGGCCGGATAACCTGACGACCGTCACCTTATTTGGTCAAAGATGGGGGATGGCGGGTCGGTGGATTGCGGGCGGGACCGGGGGCGGGGATGGTTCCGAGGCGGTGTGCGTCCCGTTGACGCCGGCGCCGCGCTCGCCACGATGGCGCGCCGTGAACGACTCCTCCGATGATCTAGAATTGGCGCGCTCCGAGCCCGGCGAGGTCGGCCTGGTCGAGGCGCATGACTATGTCTCCGCGGAGGCGTTCACGTTCGACAACGGCCAGACGATCCCAGGGTACACGCTCCGTTACGAGACCTATGGCCGGCTCAACGCCGCCCGCGACAACGCCGTCTTCGTCGCCCATGCGCTCAGTGGCGACCACCATGCCGCCGGCATCCATTCGCTAGGCGACCGCAAGTCCGGCTGGTGGAACAATCTCATCGGGCCCGGGAAGGCTGTTGATACCAACCGGTATTTCGTGATCTGCACGAACTGCATCGGCGGTTGCGTGGGCTCCACCGGCCCCAGCTCGGTCAATCCCGCGACCGGCCGCCCTTGGGGCGCGACCTCCCCGCAGGTGACAATCCGCGACATGGTCCGCGCCGACAAGCGGCTGCTCGACCACCTCGGCGTCACGGCGCTGCACGCCGTGGTGGGCGGCTCGATGGGCGGCATGCGCGTGCTGCAGTTCGGAATCGAGTATCCTGGTTTCGTGCGGCGGCTGCTGCCGATGGCGACCACGGCGCGGGAGAACGCGCAGGCGATCGCCTTCAACGCCGTGGGCCGCGAGGCGATCATGCAGGATCCGGACTGGAACCGCGGCGAGTATCCGAAGGGCGGAGGCCCGCGCGTGGGCCTGGCGATCGCCCGGATGATGGCGCACATCACCTATTTGTCCGACGCCTCGATGGAGCAGAAGTTCGGCCGGCGCAAAAGCGACGGCGCGGCCGCACCCCCGGCGGCCGCCCGCTTCGCCGCGCAGTACCAGGGGGCGCGTTTTCTCCAGCACCAAGGCCGGGCGTTCATCAACCGGTTC
>JAEXPG010000128.1 GCA_023447015.1 Verrucomicrobiota bacterium | reverse complement strand
GGCCGGCGTCGAGGGTGGTTCGCTGGCGGACGGTGGATCGCGTCAGCTTGGCCTTGGAAAGAGGTGCCGCCGTGGTGGCGACAGAGGCATTAAACCACATCGGAGCTATTTGTTGAAATACTCGTTTCCTTTGGTTGAGATAGGGAACGCCTATGGAAATGCACCAGCTCCGGTATGCCGTCGCGGTGGCGCGGACGGGGAACTTCTCGCGGGCGAGCGAGCAATGCCACGTGTCGCAGCCCTCGCTCAGCCAGCAGATCCTCAAGCTCGAGGCCGAGCTCGGGGAGCGGCTCTTCGACCGGCTCAAGCGCGGCACGCGGCCGACGGCGCACGGGCGGGTCTTCCTCGTCCGGGCCGAGCGGATCCTCGCCGAGGTCGATGCGGCGAAGCGCGAGGCGGTGGAGGCCAAGCATCAGTTGGGCGGACGGCTCACGGTTGGCGTGCTGCCGACGATCGCGCCGTACCTGCTGCCGGCGACGCTGGCCCGGTTCACCGCGGCGCATCCCGCGGTGGAGGTGGTGGTGCACGAGGAGATGACGGCGGTGCTGGTGCGACAGGTGCTTGCGCACGAGATCGACGCGATCGTGCTCAGTCCGCCGCTGGACGACGACCGCCTGACCCTGCGGCCGCTGTTCACCGAGGAACTGATGCTGGCGCTGCCGCCGAAACACCCGCTGGTCGGGCGGAAGGCGGTGAGGCTCGAGGACCTGAAGGACGAGCAGTTCATCATGATGAAGGACGGCAACTGCCTCGGCGACCAGGTGCGGCATTTCTGCGAAGGCAGCGGGCGCGGGATGAAGGTGCGGTTCCGCAGCTCCCAGCTGGAGACGATCCGCGCGATGGTGGGCGCGGGCATGGGCGTGTCGCTCATCCCCGCGATGGCAACGCGGGCGGCGTGTGCGGGCGACCCGGTCTACCGCCGGATGGCGAATCCGCGGCCGGTGCGCGAGATCGCCGGGGCCTGGCCGAAGGTGCGCGGCGCCGGGCGGGCGGCGGAGGCGTTCCTGCGGGCGGTCAAGGAGGCGGTCGCGCCGGAGCGGCGGTGAGCGGCGGCGGCCGGGGCGGAAACGAAAGAGGCGGAGCCGGTGATCGGCTCCGCCCCGGAAAACTTCCCGCCCTGGTCGGACCTCAGGCGGTGCGGGTGGCGGCGCGGTTGAGGGCGCTGATGAGGGCGCGGATCGAGGCGGTCTCGATGTTGGTGTCGATGCCGGCGCCGAAGAACTGCAGGCCCCGGTCGGTCTTGATCTGGATGTACGAAGCGGCCTTGGAATCGGCGCCCTCGCCGAGCGAGTGCTCGTTGTAGGTGACGAGCTGGAAGTTCTTCAGGCCGGCGACCTCGAGGGCGTGGACGAAGGCGGCGATGGGGCCGTTGCCGTTGCCGCGCAGGCGCTGCGGGCGGCCCTCGACGAGGAGGTCGGCGGTGCACTCGGTCTCCTGGTGGTGTCCGCCGCGCGGATGCGCGGAGAAGTCGGCCAGGGCGTAGGGCGCGGTGCGGTTGATGTACTCGTTCTGGAAGAGCGCGTAGATCTCCTCGGCGGTGATCTCGGTGCCCTTGGAGTCGGCGTAGTCGTTGATGATCTTGCCGAACTCCTTGTGCATGGCCTTGGGGAGCTGGAGGCCGTACTCCTTCTCGAGGATGTAGGCGACGCCGCCCTTCCCGGACTGGCTGTTGATGCGGATGATCGCGCGGTAGGTGCGGCCGATGTCGGCGGGGTCGATCGGGATGTAGAGCACGTCCCACGGGCGGTCGGCCGCCTGCTTCACCCAGGACTTCTTGATGGCGTCCTGGTGGGAGCCGGAGAAGGCGGTGAAGACCAGCTCGCCGACGTAGGGATGGCGGGGGTGGACCTCCATCTTCGTGCAGCGCTCGTAGACTTCGCGGACGTGGTTGATGTTCGAGAAGTCGAGGCCGGGGTGGATGCCGTGCGTGTAGAGGTTGAGGGCGACGGTGGCGACGTCGAGGTTGCCGGTGCGTTCGCCGTTGCCGAAGAGGGTGCCCTCGACGCGGTCGCCGCCGGCGAGCAGGCCGAGCTCGGTGGCGGCCACGCCGGTGCCGCGGTCGTTGTGGGTGTGGAGGCTGATGAGGGTGGAGTCGCGGCGGGTGAGGGGGGTGCTCATGCACTCGATCTGGGCGGCGTGGATGTTGGGCGGGGCGTACTCGACGGTGGCCGGGAGGTTGAGGATGATCTTGTTCTGCGGGGTGGGCTGCCAGACGTCGGTGACGGCCTCGCAGATCTCGAGGGCGAACTCGAGCTCGGTGCTGGTGAAGCTCTCGGGCGAGTACTCAAGCCGGAGGCGGGAGCCGGCGGCGACGAGCGGCTGCATCTTCTCCTTGAGGAAGGAGACGCCGTGCGTGGCGATGGCGACGATCTCGGCCTTGGTGGCGCCGAAGACGTACTCGCGCTGCTTGGGCGAGGTGGAGTTGTAGAGGTGGAAGATGGCGTTCTTCACGCCCTGGAGGGCTTCGAGCGAGCGGAGGATGAGGTCCTCGCGGCACTGGCAGAGGATCTGGATGGAGACGTCGGCCGGGATGCGGTTCTCCTCGATGAGGCGGCGGCAGAAATCGAACTCGATCTGGGAGGCGGAGGGGAAGCCGACCTCGATCTCCTTGAAGCCGATTTCCACGAGGAGGTCGAAGTACTCGAGCTTCTCCTCGACGCTCATGGGCTGGGCGAGGGCCTGGTTGCCGTCGCGCAGGTCGACGCTGCACCAGATCGGGGCGCGCGTGAGCGTGCGGTTGGGCCACTGGCGGTTGGGCAGGCGGACCGGAGGGAACGAGCGGTACTTCGTGATCGGCGGCTTTTGCATGACGACAGGGTGGTGCGGGAGAAAAGGGTAAGGGCGGAACGGCGGACGATTCGCTCCGGGAAAGACGGCGCATGCAGCGCCGCAGCCAAAGGGGTTCCCGGAGGGGTCAGGAC
>JAEXPG010000119.1 GCA_023447015.1 Verrucomicrobiota bacterium | reverse complement strand
ACATGAACGCCTCCATCAGCGTCACTCCGGCGGCGCGTGCCGCCGCGATCACCCGCTCGCTATCGGCACGATCCAACGTCAGCGGTTTCTCGCAGAGCACGTGCTTGCCCGCGCGCGCCGCGGCGATCGCCCACTCGGCGTGCGCCGGATGCGGCGTGGCGACATACACCGCCTCCACCTCCGGATCCGCGAGAAGCTCCGCGTAGCCGCCCAGCGCGCGCACGCCGCCGCACTCCGCGGCGAACCGCTCAGCCGATTCCCGCCCGCGGCTGCCGACCGCGACGAGCCGGCCCGCGGCGGTCTCCTGCAACGCCTGCGCGAACTTGTGCGCGATCGTTCCGGTGCCGAGGATGCCCCAACGCAGCGGCGTGATGTCCATGCCCGAGCGTCAACCCGCGGCACCGCCGGCCGCAAGCGACGATCCGCGCCCACGCATCAACCCCTCGTTCTCACCGGCCGCCAGTGCGGGGGGATGGCCTGCGCTACCGCAGAGCGAGTCACACGCCCCGCCCGCCGCACAAGCGCGGGCTCGCCTTCGCCGGGCCACCGCGTTTCGCTCGCGCCGATGCTTCCCGCCGAGATCAAACGCCTGC
The DNA here is from genome assembly GCA_023447015.1 of Verrucomicrobiota bacterium. Taxonomy (GTDB): domain Bacteria; phylum Verrucomicrobiota; class Verrucomicrobiia; order Opitutales; family Opitutaceae; genus CAJCBL01. Next base: position 3,719 of record JAEXPG010000119.1, on the reverse strand, counting down.
AGCGCCTGCGCGACGACGAACGTTTCCGCCGCGACGAGGGCGTCTTCATCGTCGAGGGGGACAAGTCCGTGCGCGAGTTCGTCCACTTCGGCCGTTTCTCCGGCGACCTCTATGTCACCCCCGACTGGGCCGGCGGGAAACGCGACGCCTCCGCCCACGAGGAACCCTACACCTTCCACGAGACGACCGAGGCCGAGATGGCGCGCATCAGCCACCTGCCCTCGCCCTCGTCGATCCTCGCCGTCCTCGCGCGCCCGGCGGCTGCGCCGCTCGACCTCGCACAACTCCGCGACGGTTTCACGCTCGCGCTCGACGCCGTGCAGGATCCCGGAAACGTCGGTACCATCATCCGCATCGCCGACTGGTACGGCTTCGAACGGGTGCTGCTCGGCGAAGGCTGCGCCGACGCCTTCTCGCAGAAGGTGGTCAACGCCAGCAAGGGCTCGCTCGCGCGCGCCAACCTGCACCGCGTCGACCTGCCCGCGATCCTCGCCGGCGCCGGCGTCCCGGTGTTCGGCTGCGATCTCGACGGGGCCGACGTCCACACCCTCGCCGTCCCGGCAGCGGCGGTCGTCGTCGTCGGCAGCGAGGGCCGCGGCCTTTCCGCCGACGTAAAGGCGGCGCTCACACAGCGCATCACCATCCCCGCCTTCGGGCGCGCCGAGTCGCTCAACGCCGCGGTCGCCGCCGCCATCGTCTGCGACAACCTCCGCCGTCTCGCCGCCCCGAGGGCCTGAGGTTGCCGGTCACCGGAGCACGGTCCCCAGGGAAGTCGACCGGCAGATCCGCACCACCTCCACTGCGGTTCCTCAGCTCAGCCAAAGGCTTCAATCCGCGGCGACGACCGACCATGCCCCTGGCGCTGATCTGACCTTCGGGGTTCCGACCGAGCCGGTCGGAACCCTTCCCCTGGCCTGGCGGGCACGCTGCACTGGCTTGCGCGGATCGACAGACACGCCCTAATCATTCCCCACCATGCGCCCAGCCGCCCTACTTCGTCCGCTCCTCGTTGTCCTGTCCGTCTGCGCCGCCGGCCTCGCGTTCGCGAAGACGGACTCCGCCGCCACGACCGGCCCGGCCCCGGTGCCGTACAAGCGGGAAGCCCATTTCAGCCGTCGCTTCGACCCGAACCTCAAGCCCGACCACATCGCCGTGCCGCTGCGGCCCGCCCCGCTCGTCTATCCCGCCAAGTGGCGCCAATGGGGCCAGCCGGCCTATGCGGTGGTGGAGTTCCTGATCGAGGACACCGGCACGCCGGTCGAGGTCCAGTGCACCGAGGCGACCGACCGCGCCTTCGCGAAGGCGGCGGAAAAGACCATCGAACGGTCGTACTTCATCCCGGCCCTGAAGAACCAGCAGGGCGTACGCAGCAAGATCACCCACCGCTTCGAGTTCCTTCCCGAGACCCCCGAGGCGCCGGCGGCACCCAAGCCCGAGACGCCCGCCCAACCGGCGACGCCCTGAGCGCGCCGGGATGATCACCTCCGTCGGCAAGGCGATGGGGCCGCGGGCGGCCCGACGCTCCCCGCGGCGCGGGAATCTTCAGGGGCTGAATCCCTTGCGCTGGAAGAAGCGCGTGAGCGGCGTCGCCTTGAAGACCTTCACCGGCTGGCGGTGGTTGGAGGTCTCGCCGTAGGAGATCATCTTCTCGATGTAGTGCTCGTTGAGCACCGTTCCGCGCTTGAACAGCGCGATGCTCGAGTGCTCGGCCGGCGGGAAACTTTCGGCGAGGATGTCGAACGACCGCAGGCTCCGGGCCGGCTCCGGATGCACCGGGGACTTGTGCTCCATCACGGTGAGCGCGATCTCGGCCCCCGCCATCTCGAAGAAATAGGTGACGGCCTGGCCGGAACAGGGAATGCGTTTCTCATCGTGGTCGATGCGCTGCCCCTGCGCGAGATACGGCTGGAGCGTCTCGACACCCCGGCTCTGCAACGTGGCCCGTAGTGCCGAACTGATGATCGTCAACGCCTCCACCATGAACGACTGGCTGTGGGACGGGCTGGGCGGCCGCTGCAGGGCGCGCGTGAAGATCGTGTTCACCGACAACGGCTCCGCCTCGAGCAGGAGGTCCGTCCAGCACTCGCTGTCCGCCAGCACCAGCCCGGCCCAGGCCGTGTAGGTGTTGCGATAGGGCCGTTTCCCGCCGACCTCGCGATGGGTCGCGACCGCGTCCAGCCCCAGTTCCCGCAGGGCGTTCACGGTCAGCTCCTCCACCGCCTCCGGCGCGAGAAGGTGGGCTGCTCCCGTCGGCGCCTCCGGAGGCACCGGCGAACCGGCGTGGGCCGGCCGCGCGATCATTTCGCTGAGCAGCTTGTGCCGCTCGACCAGCGTCTCGAGCTCCTCGATCCGCTCCTGCGTCTCCTTGGCGCTGGCGATCGTCCGCTCGGCCACCCGGAGCCGGGCCAGCATCTCCGCGGAGCGGAACGGTTTGGTGAGGAAATCGTCGGCCCCCGCGTCGAGGCTCGCCGCCAGATCCGCCTCGCTGTTCTTCGATGTCAGGATGAGCAGGTACGGTCGGATGCGGAACTTCGTCTGCCGCAGCTGCGTGCACACGTCGAGGCCGGTGAGGTCCGGCATCATCCAGTCCAGGATCGCGATGTGCGGGGCACCTGGCGCGGTGAGCAGCTCGAGCGCCTGCCGGCCCCCGTCGGCGACCACGACCTCGTAATGATGCCGCTCGAGGAACGACTGCATGATCCTGCGCACGGTCGGCTCATCGTCGGCAACGAGGATCTTCATGCGCAGAGGTGTTCGGTGGGGATGGGTGGAAGGCGGCGACGGCCGGGCGGAGGCGATCGGCCCGGGGGCCCGGACTGAGCGAGCCCGTCATTCGGCAGGAGCGGAGGATGGGGTACCGCCCCGGGGAAGTTCCAGCCGATTCCCACGACCGGAAAACCGCCCGACCCCACGCGCTTCGCCCGGCGCGGCGAAAACCCGTTTGCCTCCGCGCGTCGCGGTGCCGGACCATCGCCGCAATCATGTTTTCCTCCGGAACTCTCGGCACACCGCTCACCGCTGGCGCCACACGCGTCCTCCTGCTCGGCTCCGGCGAACTCGGCAAGGAGGTCGCCATCGAGCTCCAGCGCCTCGGCTGCGAAGTCGTCGCCTGCGACCGCTACCAGAACGCGCCGGCCATGCAGGTCGCCCATCGCAGCCACGTCTTCCCGATGCTCGACGCGCTGGAGCTGCGCCGCGTGATCGCCGCCGAGAAGCCGGACCTGATCGTGCCGGAGATCGAGGCCATCGCCACCGATGTGCTCGTCGAGCTCGAGCAGGCGGGCCAACGCGTCGTGCCGACCGCCCGCGCTGCCAAGCTGACGATGAACCGCGAGGGCATCCGCCGCCTCGCCGCCGAGGAACTGAGGCTGCCCACCTCGCCCTACCGCTTCGTGGCCACCGAGGCCGAGGCGGACGCCGCCGCCCGCGAGCTCGGGTTTCCTTGCGTGCTCAAGCCAATCATGTCCTCCAGCGGGCACGGCCAGAGCGTGGTGAAAACCGCCGCCGACCTGCCGCGCGCCTGGAAGTACGCGCAGGAAGGCGCCCGCGCCGGGGCCGGCCGCTGCATCGTCGAAGGGTTCATCCGCTTCGACTACGAGATCACGATGCTCACCGTCTCCGCCGCCAACGGCATCCAGTGCTGCCCGCCCGTCGGGCACGTGCAGATCGATGGCGACTACCGCGAGAGCTGGCAGCCCTGCCCGATGTCGGCCCCCGCC
>JAEXPG010000107.1 GCA_023447015.1 Verrucomicrobiota bacterium | reverse complement strand
CCGCTGAGCAGCACCGCCGCCCCGTACTGCACCCGCCCCGCACGCTCGCCGAAGTGAACGACCAGCGGGCGCTTGCCGGCGACGGCATCGGTCTCGCGGTCGCGATAATTGTTCGCGACGAGGATGTTCGCCGCCAGCCCACCCACCGCAGCGCCGGCCAGGAGAACGTCGGACGTGAGCAGCCGGGCCTGGCCCCAGTACGTCGCGCCGACGGCGACCAGACCGAAGAAGAGAAACACGAACAGGTCGCCGAGCCCGTGATAACCGAGCGGGTAAGGCCCGCCCGTGTAGGCCACGCCGCAGGCGATGCAGAGCAGGCCGAGCGGCAGCAGCCACCACCCGCCGAACGGGATGAGCCCGAGGCCGACCACCAGCGCGACCGCGAACACCCCGATCATCGCCGTCCGCATCCGCGCGGGAGGCACCCAGCCCGAGGCGACCGCACGCGCCGGGCCGACCCGCTTCTCCGTGTCCGCGCCCTGGACATAGTCGAAATAGTCGTTGGCGAGATTCGTCCCGATCTGGACCAGCAGCGCGAACACGAGACAAAGCGCCGCCGCTCCCCAGTGGAAGAAACCCGCGCGTCCGGCGAAGGCGGAACCGACCAGGACGGGAACCACGGCCGCCGGCAGCGTCTTCGGGCGCGCGGCGAGCAGCCAGATGCGGAAGGTGGAGGGACGTTCGCTCATTCTCGCCCGGGCTGGTAACGCGCTGCCGACGCAAGGGCGAGACGTTCTTCCAGCTCCCGGATGCGGGCCAGCACAGTGTCGGCCATCCCATACGGATTGGCGGCGACGGACGGAAGCCTCGGATGCAGCGCCACCAGCCAGTCGTACGCCGCGCGGTCGCGCCCCTGCCGGCGCAACAGCTCCGCATAGATGCGCGCCGCGTAGAACGGCGCCGCCGGCTGCACCGCCGCCCGGCGGTAGTGCTCCGTCGCGCCGGCGAGATCGTCGAGGCGCTGCAGCTGGAGGTTGGCGATCTCGATGTGCACGAGCGGATCGTCGGGATGATGCACAAACGCCTTCTCGAGATGGGCGATCGCCGCCCGCGCCTGCTCATCCATGACGTGGCGGACCACGCTCGTCGGCACCGCCGCCTCGCCGCCCAGCGCCTCGATCCGCCAGAACGGCATGTCGTAGCCGATCATCCGCGCGCCGTTGAGCCAGAAGGCCACCGGACGCGGATCGACCGCCGTCACGACCGCCAGCGCCGCGTGCGTACCCGCGATGTCGCAGCGTTCCCAGCTGGCGTTCGCACGCAGCCAGAGCAGATCCGCCGCGAGGGCGCGGAAGCCCCCAAGCAGGCCGAGTGTGATCCCCTGCCCCAGTGCGCCCTCCACGCTGCGCCACTGCAGGGCCGGTTGCTGCCGCACCTGTGCCGCCCATGCCGGGTCCTCCAGCGGGCGCAGCGCCAAGCCGGAGCCGCCGAGCACGATGAGCACCGCCAGCATCCTCGGGGATCCCCGTCCAACCGACCGGACTGCCTCGCGCCACGCCATGGCTGCGTCAGATCTCCCGGCGACGAAAGCTCCAGACCGCCAAGGCCAGGAAGACCGCCGTGTACACCGCGCCGTAGGTGGCGACGCGGCCGGCCAGTGCCAGCATCGCCCCACCGCCTCCGGCATCCAGATCTTCGCCACCGAACAGTTGGAAGTTGGGAAACACCAATCCGATGAGGCCGCCGCCGAGCCGCTCGCCCCAGCCGTGGCCGGAGTGCCACGCATCGCGCGCGAGATACTGCAGGTGGCAGATCGCCAGCACGAGGAAGCTGGCCGCCTGCGCGAAGAGACTCGTCTGCGCATAGCTGCCGATCAGCAGCACCATCGCGGTGAGCAGCCCGAACTTCACCGCCTGCAACACCCCGCCGACGAGCACGCCGAGATACGGCGCGGCCACCGCGCGCAGGATCGGGGCCTCGGCCGGTGCCGGAGCGGCCGTCAGTGTCCGCACCCAGAGGGCGAGCAACAGCAGCGCCGTGACGACCGCGCAGAACACCAGCACGACCGCCCACGCACCGAGGAACTTGCCGCAGATGAACTCGCTGCGCCGCACCGGCCGCGCGAGCACCGGGAGCACGGTGCGGTTCTCCAGTTCCCCGCCGAGCAGCTGCACCGTGGTGAGGATCGTCAGCACGGAGCCGAAGAGCACGAGCGCACCATGCCCGAAGTCCGCCACGAACTTCAGCTCCGCGCCGCCGAAATCCAGTTCGCGCAGCCCGAGGCTCGCGGCGACCAGCACGCCGGCAAGCAGCGTCGTGAAGAGGAACACCCGCTGCCGCACCGCCTCGAGAAAGGCGTGACTGGCGAGCACGCCAACCCGGCGAACCGAGAAAGGCAGCGTGGCGGCGCTCATCGGTCCGTCCTTTCCGCAGAGCCGACCCCCGCCAGCGACGACCGTTCGGCCTGCGCCACCGTGTCGAGGAAGTAGCGGTCCAGCCGCGCGGGCGGCCGCTCGACCCCGTGCAGCGTGCCGCCGCGCACGTTCAACCACTCCTGGAAGGCCGCCAACTCCCCGGCGGGCAGGCCCTCGACCACGAGCGACTGCCGGCAGCAGCGGCCGAGCAGCTCGTCGAGCGGGCCTTCCGCCAACAGCCGGCCGCGGTGCAGGATCGCCACCCGGTCGCAGATCTCCTCGATCTGCGTGAGCAGGTGCGAACAGAGCAGCACGGTCTTCCCGCGCGCCTTCTGCTCGACGATCAGCTCCGCGATGTCGGCCGCGCCCACCGGATCCACGCCGGCGGTCGGCTCGTCGAGAATGAGAATCGGAGGATCCGCGACCAGCGCCTGGGCCAGGCCGATGCGCTGGAGCATCCCCTTCGTGTAGGACCCCACCCGGCGGGCGGCCGCGTTGGTCAGGCCGACGCGCGCCAGCAGCGTCGCGATGTGCGCGTCCCGCCCGGCCCGAGGGAGGCCGCAGAGCCGCGCATGGAACCGGAGCAGTTCGCGGCCGCTGAGGAAACGGGGGAAGTACGGCGCCTCGGGCAGATAGCCGATCGCGCGATGCGCCGCCGGGTCGCCCCCCGGCACGCCCGCGAGGAAACACTCGCCCAGCGTCGGCCGGAGCAGCCCGAGCAGCGCCTTGAGCGTGGTGCTCTTGCCCGAGCCGTTCGGGCCGAGCAGGCCGTAGATCTGGCCGGGGGCCACAACCAGCGAGAGGTCGTCCACCGCGCGCAGCCGCTGGCGGCCGCCGGGGAGCGGATAGTCCTTCGTCAGGTGGCGGATCTCGATGGCGGCGGTGCGCCGGGCTTCGCTGCGGTTGGTCTCCCCCATTTCCCCTCCCCCTTTCGGTCCCGGTGGTCTGTCACCGGATTGTGAATCCCTGGAACTGCGGCGGCCTTCGCTCGCCGCTGCGTTCGGTCTTCCGGATGTAGCCGGGCATCGCGTCGGCGAGGCCCTTGAGAAAGGCTTCGATCTCGGGCTTGGCGCCCTCGGCCTCGAGCTGCACCCGGCCGTCCGCCAGGTTGCGCACGAAACCGGTCACCTCGTACTCCTTCGCCACCTGGAGCGTGGTGTAGCGGAACCCCACGCCCTGGACATGCCCGGTGAAATAGACGGTCTCGTGATGGACTTCGCTCATGCGGCCGTGATCGGAGTGATCCGAAGCGCGCCCATCACGCCGAAAATCATGCGCAAACTCAACCCGGAACGCGGCTTCCGCCGCCCTCCGCCGAAACCCGGAGAATTCCCTTTCCTTGCCCCCCCCCGGATCCACACTGCCGCACCGAGGCCACCGGCCCCGCACGCCATGAACAACTCCAGCAACAACGGCAGTCCCGACGAAGGAGAGGAACATGGCGAACTCGTCTGGAACGAGTTCGACTGGGAACGTTACCTGCGCCAGCGCGACGAGGCGGTGAACGAGTACCTCCGGTGCTACGACCAGGCGGCCGAATCGCCGGACCGGCTCGACGAAGTCGCGCGCCAGCTCGGTTGGGAGCCCACGCTCGACGGCGACATCGACGGCGAGAACGAGGACGACGATTTCGACGACAGCGACCTCGATCCCTACACCCTCCACCGCAACCCGGTCTACGTCGCCACCCGGGCGCTGTTCACCAGCCTGATCCAACAAGTGGAGACCGCGGCGATCGCCCCCAACGGCGGCCTGAGCCCCGCCCAGGCCTTCCCGCTCCTGCGGACGCTCCACCAGGCGGAGATGGCCGTCGTGCTCGGCGTGCAATCGCTCGACCTCGGCGACAACACCCTCGGCATCTCGCAGCTCAAGCGCGCCCTCGGCCTCCTCAACGCGGCCATGGCCCTGCTGCCCAACAATGCGTCCGCCGACGCGGAGCGGAACGGGTTGAACCGGTTCGCCCTGCCCCGGCTCTTCGATCTGCGCGAGATCTGCCTGCGCGTCGTGCGCGAGTGCCGGCAGGAGCAGGAGCGTCCGCTCGACGACGAGGAACAGCCGTAGGAGCACGGAGCGGAGCGGACACGGCGTCGTTTGCCAGACGGAAGCGTTTCGGTGGAGCGGCAGTCGCGACCGGATTGGTCCAAGCCGCTTCGCACGGTCCAGTTTTTCCTGGGGAAAACTGGCGGAGAGAGGGGGATTCGAACCCCCGATACGCTGTTACACGTATAACGGTTTAGCAAACCGCCCCCTTCGGCCACTCGGGCATCTCTCCGAAAGTTGCGCGGATGAAAGCCGAGCCGATGTCGAGTGCAAGGCCTTTTCCCCGCCGAGCGCGAAACCGCCACATTTTTCCGGCGGCCAGCGATCAAGCCGATCGCCGGAGTGGATGCGGTCGGACAAAACGCCGGCAACCGATGAGGCCCGCCGGAGGCGATGACACTGCGCAAAGTGCACTCCCGAGATCACACGGCGGCCCGATTGCCCCTCGGCCGACGCCCGGGAGTCGAACACGACGGCCAGCCGCGAGCGCCCAAGCGCCGTCGCAGTGCCGGCACAGTGGCCCGACCCACCCCGAAAACCCGTGGAAACGCCGCTCCGGAAACCAGCGCCGCGATCGCCGACCAAGAATCGTTTTTTCGCAGCGCTCCCTGCGGAAAATGGGGTTGACTCGCCACCACGATCCCGGAGCCTCGACGCCTTTCGCATGACCACCACGCCCGAGACCAAGTCGCGCAGCCTCTCGCCTGACGAGATTCCTTTCCACAGCACCCAGTCGTTTGGTCGCTACACGACCGACACCGGCAAGCTCCTTCCCCGCAAGTACACCCGTATGTCGGCGAAGCAGCAGCGCAAGGTCACCA
>JAEXPG010000088.1 GCA_023447015.1 Verrucomicrobiota bacterium | reverse complement strand
CGGTCGAAGAACGTGTTCTGCCAGTCGACGAGGTCGCGGCGGTCGCGGATCTCACTCGTGCCGTACGCGCCCACCATCGTATAGCGGCGCTGGTGCTGCGCGGCGGTCAGACGGGTGGCGAACACCTTGTCCAGGCTCCACTGCCCGTAGAGGGTCGAGAGGTGGTTGTCGGCGGCGACATCCGACTGGCCATATTTCCAGCGGCTGCCGGTCTCCTGGTAATCGCCCTGCTGCCCGCGGAAGGTCGTGCCGACGAGCAGACCCGGGACGGGCGTGCCCTCGACCCGGGTCGAGTAGCTCCAGGAATCGAACGCGTTGTGCGGAAGGTCGTTGTCGGTGTGGAAGCGCTCGAGCGAGGCGCTGTAGCCGAGCTTCTCCGTGCCGCCCTTCACCGCCGCGGAGGCGCCGAGCGTGGCGAAGGAGCCGAACGTCGTGGCCACGCTGCCGGTCGGCGCGCCGCAGCCCCGGGCCGAGTCGATGAAGACCACACCGCCCATCGCGGAACTGCCGTAGAGCGTGCTCTGCGGCCCACGCAGCACCTCGACGCGATCGACCCCGACAAGGTCGGCGGAGCCGAGGAAGTTGTTGTAGCCCGCCGAGCGCGAGTTCATCGGCACGCCGTCCACCACGAAGAGCGTCTGGGTGGAGGCGGAACCACGGATGAAGACCGAGCTCTGGCCGCCGGTGGCGCCGGTATTGACGATGTTGACCCCCGGGATGGTCGCGAGCGCGGCGTTGAGGTCGCCGATCTGGGCGAGTTCGAGCCGAAGCATCGGGAGAACATCGACGCTGCTGGTCGTGAACTGGGCGTCCTGCGGGGTGCGCGTGGCGCTGACCACGAAATCGGGCAGGTCGACGACGGCGTCGTGCGTCGCGGTCTGGCCTGCGGCGGGCGCCGCGAGGACGAGGGCAAGAACGCCGGCCGGGAGGGCCGACGAGGTTGTGAGGAGATGCCGGTTGAGCATGGAAAAATCGTTTTGCGGGAGAGCAGAAACGATCGATCGCCATGCCCGCGGCCCGGAGGGTCCGCCGGCGGAAGCGCATTCCTACTCCCACCCTTCATTTTTGCGATGAAGTGAGACCGCCCTCGCAATTGCTGCACGCGGGGCGTGGTGAGGCTCATCAGGCAGGTATTCGGACTTCAGGTTTGTGGGGAGCGCGCCTGGGCGCGACTGCCTCCGCCTCGCCCCCCGCCTTCACCGGACTCGCGTCCGACTGGCTTTTCCCGTCGGTGGACGGGAGAGGGGTCTGTGACCTGTTACCGCAGCGCAACTGTGGCCGATTCACACGGCCTTCCCTGCGTTGCTGAGCATAACGGCACCGGTATCGATGAAACCGGCGCGCTTCCAAAGAACGGGGAGAGGGATGGGCGCCGGCGCCGCGCATTTCAAGCGGCAATTTCGTCCCTCGGCAACGCACGAGGCCGCCGCGGGCGTGGCGGCGGGCGACGACAAAAAAAGGGGCCGGCAGGAGGCGCCGGCCCTGAAGGAGAAGAACAACACCCGCCGACCCTAGTCGCCGAAGCGATAGTGGTAGCTGCCGGCGACGAACTTGCCGCCATCCACCGCCGGGACGAACCGCGCCGCCTTGTTCAGTGCGTCGGTGATCTGCACCGCCAGCTCCTCGGGGCAGCTCGATCCTGGCGCCATGGAGACACCGGTCACCACCCCCTCCGCCGACACGAAGACCGTCGCCTCGAAATGCCCGACGCCGAGGGCGCGGAGCTTGGCCGCGTTGAGCGGATCGCCCACGAGCATCGGCCCGCACTTGTCGGCGGCATGCAGGGCTGGCTGCACCGTCTTCCAGAAATACTCGCGGTCCCTGAGCCCGCGCACGTCGTCGAGCCGGAGCAGGCCGAGGAAACCGTCGAACTGGGTGAAGACCGCCTTGGCCGACTCGTCGGTGTCGGCCCGCGCGATCGGGAAGAGCGGCACGCCGTTGGCGTTGCAGATGACCACTCCGTAATTGGTGGACGGAGTCAGGCGGCCGATCGTCGCCATCCGCTGCTGGTCGTCGTGTTCGGAGACCAGGAACGGCACCTTCATGTGCGTGGCCATCTTGGCATGGTCCAGGGAGCTGGTCTTGACGCTGAACATGAACCCCTCGACCAGGCCCGGGTGGTTGCGCTGCAGCTCCTGGAACGGCCAGCCGGTCTTGCCCAGCATGTCCCAGGACTTGCTCTCGGCATTGGCGACGAAGAACAGCACGTAGAAGCGCGGCTCCGGCCGGCCCTTCAGGTCCGCCGCGACCAGCTTCTCGCCCTCCAGGCGCAATGCGCCGCCACAGATCTCGGCGCCGACGCCCGTGCGGGTCTGCGCCCAATCGGCCGCAGGCTGCGGCACGGCGCGGACCTGCTCGGCGAAGCGGATGCAGTCCGGCGCACCGAGCAGGCTCAGGGGCAGGAGCTTTCCGCTCTTGTCGGGCAGACGGAACAGGGCGAACGGACCGACCACCTCGGCCGGCTCGGCCTTGAACTTGTTGCCCTGGGTGTCGGTCCACTGCTCCATCTTGGCGGAGCCGGAGGGAATCAGCGTGCACGTGGCGACCGCCAACGCGCAGCATTTCAGGACGCGGAAACGAGTAGGCATGGGTATTGGGGTTACGCCTTCAAGGAGGCCCCTTCCCGCCAAAACGCAAAATCCCGGTCGGGCGTCCTGAAGCCCCTCCCGAGGGCTCCGCCGACGCGCACTCCGGCCGCCTCGACTCCGCCGACGGCCGACAAAAGCCCGGGACCGGGCAGGCGCCCGCCACCGCTCACGCCTTCACGGCGCCGGAGGTCAGGCCCTGGATGAACTCGCGCTGCAGCAGCAGGAACAGGCACATCACCGGCGCGATCGAGACCAGCGTGCCCGCCGCGATCAGGCCCCACTCCTGGAAATTGTTCCCGCGCAGGCTGGCCAGCGTGGTCGAGAGCGGGAAGAGCGCGGGCTCCTGCAGCACGATCTGCGGCCCGATGAAGTTGTTCCAGGCCCCGAGGAACGTGATCAGCAGGAACGCCCCGAGCATGGGCCGCACGACCGGCAGCACCACGCCGAAAAAGATCCGGGCCTCCCCCGCCCCGTCGATGCGCGCCGCCTCGATGATCTCGTCGGGCACCGCGTTGAGCATCGCCTGCCGGAAGAGGAACACGCCCACCGGCGGCGCCAGCGCGGGCAGGATCAGGCCGGCATAGGTATTCAACAGTCCGAGCTGGTGCAGGAGCTGGTAGCCCGGGGCGAGCAGCAGCGGCGCGGGCACGAGGACCGCCCCGAGCACCAGCGCCGTGAGCAACCGACGCCCGCGGAAGCTGAACTTCGCCAGCGCGTACCCGCCCATCGCCGAGCATAGCGTCGCGGCGAGCGCGGTGACGGATGCGTAGAACGTGGAGTTGAGCATCGCCCGCGCGATGCCCTCCTCGCGGAAGAGCCGGGCGAAGTTCCCGAGCGTGAACCGCGACCAGGCGACGCCGAACCAGCCGTCGCCGGTGGGCAAAAAGAGCGAGGTGAAGATGTCCTCGTTGGCGCGGAACGCCGCACCGAGCAGCCACACGAACGGCAGCAGCATGAACAGCGAGAACACCGCCAGCAGCAGATGGACGGCGGCCCGGGCCAGGGTCTCGAATTCGTTCCTCCGCATGGCGTTCA
>JAEXPG010000022.1 GCA_023447015.1 Verrucomicrobiota bacterium | reverse complement strand
TCGCCGTGGCCTCGCTGCTCGCCCTCCTCGCGCTCGCCACGCTCATCCTCAAGAGCCTCGTCGAGTGGCGCTACTCCCGCGTCCTCGAAGCCGCCCAGGCCGACGCCTGAGCACCACTCCGGTTCGCCGCACTTTCCGCACTCCGCGCTCCCCTTTCCGGTCTTCCGCCCAATGTCCGTCCTCGCCACCAACATCACGAAGCACTTCGGTGCCTTCCGCGCGCTCGACAACGTCAGTCTCGACGTCGGCGCCGGCAAACTCGTCGCCTTGCTCGGCCCTTCCGGCTCCGGCAAGACGACGCTGTTGCGCATCATCGCCGGCCTCGAGCACGCCGACTCCGGGCGTGTCGCCCTCCACGGCGAGGACGTCACCCACACCCCCGCCGGCCAGCGCCGGGTCGGCTTCGTCTTCCAGCACTACGCGCTCTTCCGCCACATGACCGTGGCCGAGAACATCGCCTTCGGGCTCGACGTGCGCCCGCGCGCCTCACGCCCCTCGAAATCCGAAATCGCCGACCGCGTGCAGAACCTGCTCAAGCTCGTGCAGCTTGAGGACCTCGGGAAACGTTTCCCGAGCCAGCTCTCCGGTGGCCAGCGCCCGCGCATCGCCCTCGCCCGCGCGCTCGCCGTCGAGCCGAAGGTGCTGTTGCTCGACGAGCCCTTCGGCGCGCTCGACGCCCGCGTGCGCAAGGACCTCCGACGCTGGCTGCGCCGGTTCCACGACGACATCGGACTCACCACTGTCTTCGTCACCCACGACCAGGAGGAGGCGCTCGAGATCGCCGACGAGGTCGTCGTCATGAACAACGCCCGCATCGAGCAGGTCGGCACCCCGCAGGTGGTCTACGACCGCCCCGCCACACCGTTCGTGTACCAGTTTCTCGGCAATGTGAATCGCCTCGCCCTCCCGTGGAACGGCTACGAAGCCGGGACGGCGCTCGCCACCCCCGATGGCACCACCGCCGTCTTCGTCCGACCGCACGACCTCGAGATCGTCCGCCAGCAGTCCGGCCTCGGTGGCGAGCCGGGCATCGTGCTCAATCTCCACACCGCCGGGGCCAGCGCCAACCTCACCTGCGAACGCGCCTCCGACGGCGAGCACATCGAGGTCGAGCTTTCCCGCGCCGAATTCGACCTGCTGAAGGTCCGCCCCGGCGATCCCATCCTCCTGCGCATCCGCCACAGCCGTGCCCTGCGCGAAGAATACGTCATCTAGTCGGAGCAGCCTTTTCTCACCCATAACCAGTCACCGATAACCCATAACCAATACCACCATGGCTCGCATCTATTCGGACATCACCCAGACCATCGGCAACACCCCGCTGGTTCGTCTCAACCGCACCGCCGCCGCGCACAACGCCAAGGGCGAGATCCTCCTCAAGCTCGAGTTCTTCAACCCGCTCTCCAGCGTGAAGGACCGCATCGGCGCCGCGATGATCGAGGACGCCCTCGCCTCCGGGAAGATCAACCAGAGCACCGTCCTCATCGAGCCCACCTCGGGCAACACGGGCATCGCGCTGGCCTTCGTCGCCGCCGCCAAGGGACTCAAGCTCGTCCTCACCATGCCCGAGACGATGAGCCTGGAGCGCCGCAAGCTCCTCAAGATCCTCGGCGCCCGCCTCGTGCTCACCGAGGGAGCCAAGGGCATGAAGGGCGCCATCGCCAAGGCCGAGGAACTCCAGAAGCAGATCCCGAACAGCGTCATCCTCCAGCAGTTCGCCAACCCCTCCAACCCCGCCGTCCACCGCCGCACCACCGCCGAGGAGATCTGGCGCGACACCGACGGCGCCGTCGACATCGTCGTCTCCGGTATCGGAACCGGCGGCACGATCACCGGCGTGGGCGAGGTGCTCAAGCAACGGAAGCCCGGCGTGAAGATCGTCGCCGTCGAGCCCGACGCCTCCCCGGTCCTCTCCGGCGGCAACCCCGGCCCACACAAGCTCCAGGGCATCGGCGCCGGCTTCGTGCCGCCCGTGCTCAACACCAAGATCTACGACGAGATCATCCGTGTGAAGGAGACGGACTCCGGACCGGTCGCCAAGCAGGTCACCACCCTCGACGGCATCCCGGTCGGCATCTCCTCCGGCGCCGCGATCTGGGCCGCCCTCCAGCTCGCCCAGAAGCCCGAGAACGCCGGCAAGCAGATCGTCGTCATCGTCCCCTCGAGCACCGAGCGCTACCTCTCGACCTGGCTCATCGCCGACGTCAACACCGACGCCGACAGCATCGACGACCTCCTCGCCGCGAAGTAAGCACGCGCTTTCGTCCCCCTTCGTCATCCGCCCGCCCGGCCCCGCGCCCGGCGGGCGTTTTGTTTTCCGCCCCGGATCAGGAGATCGCCCCTGATCGCCACACCGGAAACCCCGTCAACAGGACCCAAGCCTCTTCCACCGCGCCCTGAAGGAGAACACCCGCTACGGCCGGCTGGAAGCCACCGATGCGGAGGTGCAAGCCGCCGCCCGCCGCGCCCACGCTGCCGAGTTCATCGACAGCCTGCCGGAGAAATACGACGCCATGGTCGGCGAGCGCGGCGTGAAACTCTCCGGCGGCCAACGCCGGCCACAAACCCGCCGCCTGGGAGATCGCCCAATGGTCCGCCTACCAAGAGGCCCGTACGCCCGATACCGTCGCCGCCAAGGAGCGCACCCTCGCCGCGCTCAAGAAGAACGGTCCGCACCGCACCGACATTCTCACCGGCTTCGACTCGCTCGATCTCGACGACTACGTGTCCTTCGGCGGCAAGGCCTAGACCGCTGTCGTTTGGCGCCAAGCCGCGCCACACAATCGCCAGCACCCTCGGAAAAGGCCGGAGCAATCCGCCCTTTTCTGCCTATTGTCCAACGTCTTCTGTTATTCTGTATCCTTCAGAATCAATACCACTGCGCTCGAAAAAGAGTTTCGCGGCCACCACGCCACAGACCTTCGCCAACACCGTCGACCATCATCACCCGCTCCGATTCGAACGGACCGGCCTAATCACCGGTAAACGAGACTGGCTGGTCAATCTCACCAACACCGCCGCCCATATGAACATTCGCCTGCCCTACCTCAACTGGGCTGGATTTTGCCTGTAACGCGACGGTGAGCTGGTCCCGGGTCGTTCCAGGGCAAACCCGCCTGCACCCCGTCGGCAGGGACCGCGGCGTCCCTCCCCCGCGGGCATGAACACCGGCGACTTCGCCGCCATCAGA
>JAEXPG010000608.1 GCA_023447015.1 Verrucomicrobiota bacterium | reverse complement strand
AGTCTCACCCCCGTCCCGTCTCCAAGCCCAAATCCTCCAACTCACCTTCCCGGAAAATGATTTGCCCCACCTTCCGCTCTCCGCCCCACTCACCGCAAATGAAATCCAAGCCTCAACTGCTCGCGTGGGTCACCTGCGACGGCGTGCACATCGATCCCGGCTCCGGCAAACACACGTTGCTCGGCGTCTTCTGCAACATCGGCGCCCGCCAGTTCCCGGTCACGCACCCGTTCATGGTCTGGGTTCTCACCATCACCGACTGCAGCCCCGGCGAACACAAGATCCGCATCTCCATCGGCCTCGACCCCACGCGTCCCCAAACGCTCCTCGAACGCCCGTTCGAAGCCAAAAACCCGCTGCAGCGCATCCACCTCATCAACGAAATCCGCAACCTCACTTTCCCCCAACCGGGCGACTACAGCATCCTCATCGAAATCGACGACGAACCGCTCCTCGTCACCAACCTCACCGTCACGTCCTGAAGAAATCCCAAACGCCAAACCTCCGAACGCCAAAACGCGCTCCTTTGAGATTTCTTTGGCCTTTGGACCTTTGGCCTTTGTGATTTCCCCCTAACCTTTCCTCTCCCGCTTCAACTCATGTCCCAATTCGATCTCCTCGGCGTCGGTTCGCCGATCATGGACCTGCTCGCGCCCGTGCCCGAATCGTTTCTCGCCACCGTGCGGGGCGAGAAGGGCGGCATGGTGCTCGTCGACAACGACGAGATGCAGGCGATCGTCTCGCTGCTCCCCTTCCCGCCCGTCACCACCAGCGGCGGTTCCGCGGCCAACGCGATCTTCAACGCCACGCGCCTGGGCCTGCGCTCCACCTTCCTCGGCAAGCTGGGCAACGACCAGAACGCCCACACCTACCGCGAACGTTTCGCCGCCGCCGGCGTCGACGGTTCCCGCTTCAAACAGGCCGACCTGCCCAACGCCCGCTGCCTTGTCCTCGTCACTCCCGACGCCCAGCGCACCATGCGCACCTGCCTCGGCGCCGCGATGACGCTCGCCCCCGAGGAGATCTCCCCCGCCGATTTCGCCGGCTGCCGCCACGCGCACATCGAGGGCTACGTGCTCTTCAACCGCGCCCTCGCCGAGGCCGTGCTCGCCGCCGCCCGCGCCGCCGGCTGCACCATCAGCCTCGACCTCGCCTCCTTCGAGGTCGTCCACGCCTCCCGCGACTGGCTCCTCGAGCAGTTCCGCCGCGGCCTCGACATCGTCTTCGGCAACGAGGACGAGATCCGCGCCCTCTTCCAGACCGACTCCACCGACTACGTCGCCCACGCACGCGCCCTGGCCGCGCACCAGACGCTCGCCGTCGTCAAGCTCGGCAAGGACGGCGCCCTGCTCGCCCGCGGCACCGAGCTGCACCGGATCGCCCCCGTCCACGTACCCAACGTCGTGGATACAAACGGCGCCGGCGACGCCTTCGCGGCCGGGTTCCTTTTCGGCTACCTGCGCCAGCTCCCGCTGCCCGCCTGCGGCCACATCGCCGCCCTGCTCGGAGCGGAGACCGTCCGCCATCTCGGCTCGCTCATCCCCGACAAGGACTGGCCCGCGGTCGCGCAGCGGGCCCACAAGTTCCACTGAGCCGCCCCCCGGTGCGGCGGGGCGCGGTGGCGATTCACGCCGCCGGAGGCCCGCACGCCCCGAGCCGGGCGACCGACGGGCACTCGTCGGCCACGCAACGCGCCGCCGGCACGATGCATCATCGATCCACCTTTGTCGGCAGGATCGGTCTCACGTGCTCGCGACGGGTGAACTTTCTCCGGGAAATGCCGATCTCACGGCCGCGCCATCGCCCGCCCAACCACTCTCGCCCTCCACCCACGCCCCGCATGGTCCTCTCCGCCCGCACTCCCCTCGGGCTCCTCGTGCTCGTTCTCCTCGCCATCCTCCCGCTCCGCGCAACGGAAGCGCCGGCAAAGCGCGTCTACACCACGCAACGGCTCGCCGGACCCGCACCGGCCATCGACGGCAAACTCGGCGACCCCTGCTGGACCCAGGGGGAATGGTCCGACGAGTTCGTCCAGCGTGAGCCCCGCGAGGGTGCCCCGTCCGCCTTTCGCACCGACCTGAAGATTCTCTACGACGACCGCAACCTCTACGTCGCCATCCGCGCCCACGACCCCGAGGCCACCTCGCTCCCCCGCCTCCGCGCCCGCCGCGACGAGCTCGCCGGCGATGTCGTCGGCATTGCGCTCGACAGCTACGCCGACCGCCGCCCCGCCTTCGAGTTCGACCTCACCCTCGGGGGCAACCAGTTCGACGCGCAGCTGCGCAACTGGGGCGGCGACCCGAGCTGGAACGCCATCTGGGAATCCGCCGTCGGCACCGAGCCCGGCGCCTGGACGGCCGAGTTCCGCATCCCCCTCAGCCAGCTCCGCCACAACGGCCAGTCCGAGCAGGTCTGGGGCCTCCACGGCTGGCGCTGGATCAACCGCCTCCAGGAGAAGAGCAACTGGCAGCTCATCCCCATGGACAACCCCGGCTTCGTCTACTCCTTCGGCGAACTCCGCGGACTCCACAACCTCCCCTCCGCCCGCCGCCTCGAGGTCGTCCCCTACACGATTGCCAAGCTCACCAGCGTGCCCGACTCCGCCGGCAACCCGCTCCTGGCCGGCACCGCCGCCGGACTCGAGGCCGGTCTCGACCTCAAGCTCGGCCTCGGCAGCGCCTTCACCTTCACCGCCACCGCCAACCCGGACTTCAGCCAGCTCGAGGCCGATCCGTCGGAGCTCAACCTCTCCTCCATCGAGACCTTCTTCCGCGAGCGCCGCCCCTTCTTCCTCGAGGGCAAGAACACCCTCGAGTACGGTCTCGACGACGACCTCCTCTTCTACTCGCGCCGCCTCGGCCGCCAACCCGCCATCGACCCCGACACCTGGGGCCACAAGGCCGTCCCGCCCACCACCCGCATCCTCACCGCCGCCAAGGTCACCGGCCAGACCGACGCCGGCCTCACCGTCGGCGTCCTCTACGGTCTCACCGCCCGCGAGACCGCCCTCCTCGAGGAAGGCGGCCGCCAACGCCGCTCCGCCGTCGAACCGCGCACCAACTATCTCGTCACCCGCGTCCAGCAGGACTTCGACGACGGCCGCACCATCCTGGGCGGCTCCGCCACGGCGGTCCTCCGCGACCTCGACGCCCCCGAGCTGCGCAACCAGCTCTCCCGCGACGCCTTCACGGCCGGGCTCGATTTCCGCCACACCTGGGGCGACCGCGCCTACTTCGTCGACGGCCGCCTGGTCGCCAGCCGGATCGAGGGCTCCGCCGCCGCCATCCGGACCATCGGCGAGAACTCCGTCCACTACTTCCAGCGCCCCGACGCCGACTACCTCCCCGACGACCCGACCGCCACCGCCCTGTCCGGCACGGGCGGGCGTTTCTACGCCGGCAAGGACAACGGCGGCCGCTGGCGCTACTCCGCCGGGTTCGACTGGCGCACCGCCGGCCTGGAACTCAACGACCTCGGCTACCTCCAGACCACCGACTATCTCCGCGAGACCGCCAACCTCGAGTACGTCCGCACCGAGCCCACGGAGTGGTTTCGCCGGTACAACACCAAGCTCACCGTCTTCAACCGACAGAATTTCGGCGGCGACGACCTCGGTCGCTACGGCCGCGTGCAGGGCGGCGCGACCTTCGCCAACAACTGGTCGCTCTGGGGCCAGGTCGGCTACGCCCCGCCCGCGCTCGACCAACGCCTGCTGCGCGGCGGCCCCGCCGCCTTCCGCCCCGCCCGCTACGACACCTACGTGCGCCTCGGCAGCGACAGCTCGCGCCCCTGGCAGTACTGGTTCGGCGTCGGGCACAGCGCCGCCGTCGACGGCACCGGCGACTACCGTCACTTCGGCCCCGGCCTCAACGCCCGCTTCGGCCGCATCTACAACGTCGAAATGAAGTTCAACTACGAGGGCAACCGTCAGGACTTCCAGTACGCCGGGGCCGCCGCGCCGCACTACCTCGTCGGCCGCATGCGCCAGGACACCCTCGGTGCCACGCTCAACTTCTCGGCGAACCTCACCCCCACGCTCACCCTCTCCTACTACGCCAACCCCTACGTCACCAGCGGCCGTTTCCGCGCCTTCCGCGAGGCCGCCGCCCCGCGCGACCGCGATCCCGACCGGCGTTTCCGCCTGCTCGATCCGGTCTTCGACCCCACCACCAACCGCTACACCGTCGCCGACCCGGCCGGCACCTACGCCTTCGACAACCCCGACTTCACCTGGCGCGACCTCAAATCCAGCCTCGTCCTGCGTTGGGACTATCGCCCGGGTTCCACGATCCACCTCGTCTGGTCCTACGCCGGCAACTCGTCGGACCTCGACGACCGCCCGCTGCTCGACGCCCAGCGCAGCGTCTTCCGGATGCCCGCCACGAACACCTTCCTGCTCAAGGTCAGCTACTGGTTCTCGAGCTGAGCCGCGGGAAAAAGCAGGAGGAACAACGACGCCGTTCTCCCGGAGCCGGTGCGGCGACCAAGGGGCAGAGGCCCTCGGTCACCGCGCAACGAACTCCGGACGCCCGGATCACACCGCCGGCAGCTCCGGCCGCACCACGAGCTCCACGCGCTGCGCCGGTGTGAAGTGCCGGCGGGCGAAGTCGCGGAGCTGGTCGATCGTCACCGCGTCGATCTTCGCGTCGTAGTTCTTCCAGTCGTTGATCGGCAGGCCGTAGATCGCGTTGAGGGCCGCCTGCATGGCGCGGGCGCCGTTGGTCTGGAGGCTCATCCGCCGCGCCGCCTTCAAGCGGGTCTGGCAACGCAGCAGCTCCTCGGGCGAGATCCCGCCCTCCTGCACGCGCCGGATCTCCGCCTCGATCTCGTCGAGCACCTCGCGGGCCTTGTCGGGAGCCGTGCCGGCATAGAAGCCGAAGAGCCCGGTGTCGACCGCCAGCACCCGCGAGGAGCGCACGAAGTACGCGAGGCCCTTCTGCTCGCGCACGCGCTCGAAGAGGTTCGAGGCCATGCCGCTGAACACCTCGTCGGCCACCTCGGAAACGTAATGGTCCGCCCCGCGGATACCAGGACACGGATACGCTTGGAAGACGACCGCCTGCTGGCGCGGCTGGATCTCCTCGTGCACCCCGGCCACCGGACCGGCAAAGGCGGGTCCCGAGTCGGGCGCGGCGCCCCGCGGCAGCTTGGCGAGAAAGGCCTTGAGCTTGGGGAGAAGCTGCCGCGGCTCGAAGTCGCCGGTGACGGCAAGCACGCAGTTGCCGGCGACCAGCAGCCGCCGGTGCAGGGCCCGGAGCTGCGCGGTCGTGACGGCCTTCGTCCCCTCCTCGGTGCCGTGCGAATCGACGGCCAGCGGATGCGCGCCGAAGAACTTCCGCCGGACGAGCTTGCGCGCGACGGTCACGACATCGTCGGCCTGTTCGGCCAGCGAGGCCAGGTGCGCCTCGCGCTCGGTCTCCAGCGTCCCCCGCGCGAAGGCCGGTTCGAGCACCGCCTGGCCGAGCACGTCGAGGGCGCGGTCGACGTCGCCCGGCAGCACCTCGAGGCTGAGGCCGAAGGTGTTGTTGCCGGAGAACTCATGGAAGGTGCCGCCCACTTCCTCGACCACTTCGGCCACGGCGTCGGCGCTGCGCCGCCGCGTGTCCTTGGTCAGGAGCGTGACCATCAGCGAAAGCGCGCCGCGGGCCTCGGGAAGGTCGTGGGTGACGCCGCCCAGGCACACCAGCCGGAGGTGGAGGTTGGGCAACCGCTTGTCGGGCAGGAGCAGGAGACGCGCGCCGTTGGGCAGGCGCTGCTCGGTGAAGTCGCCCAGCTCGGCCGCGGGCGCGGCGGCCGCCACCGCGGCGGCGGCGACCTGCGGGGTCATCGACACGGCCGTGAACCGCTCGGGCACGAAGTACGTGGCGGCGACGCGCCGGATGTCGGCCGGGGTGACCGTGGCGAGCCGTTCGAAATAGTGGCGGCTGTAGTGGAGATCTCCGACCACGACCTCGGCGAGCCCGAGCCGCGAGGCCTGGCCGCTCATGGTCTTGCGGGTGTTGATCTCGCCCACCACGAGCTGACGCACGGCCTTCGCCAGCAGCGCGGGCGCGATGCCCTTGTTCGCGATCTTCGCCAGCAGCGCCTTCACGGCGGCGGCCGCCGCCTCGCGCTTGTCCGGATCGCAGAGCATCGAGACGTAGAAGAGGCCGACCGTGCCGGGGTTCCAGGCGGAGGCCTCGATCGAGTGCACCAGCCGGCGCTTCTCGCGGAGCTCCTCCCAGAGGCAGCAGCTGTTGCCGTAGCCGAGCACCGTGCCGAGCAGGTCGAACACCGGCGTGTCGGCGTGCGCGAGACCGGGGATCTGCCAGCCCAGGCCGGCGCGGGAGATCTGGACGTCCTCGAAGAGGTGCGCCTCGCGCGGGGCGTGCGGCACGGCCTCGTCGGGCATGAAGACGGGCGCCAGGCGCGCCCGGGGGGCGGAGCCGAAATGCTTCTCCACCTCGGCCAGCAGCGTCGCGGGCTCGAAATGCCCGGCGACGACGAGCACGAGGTTGTTCGGCACGTAGCGGGCGCGGTAGTAGGCGACGAGATCCTCGCGCGTGACGCCCTCAAAGACAGCGCGGTGCCCGATGATCGGATACTGGTAGGGATGCTGCCGGAAGGCGGTCTCGAAGAGCGTCTGCCCGAGCCGCTGGTCGGGCTCGTCGAGCGTCATGTCGATCTCGCGCAGGATGACCTGCCGCTCCCGCTCGACCTCGTCGGCCGGCAGCGTGGAATGCAGGACAGCGTCGGCCAGGAGGTCGATCGCGACGGCGGCGTGCTCGCTCGGGATGTCGATGTAGTAGACGGTGCGGTCGAACGTCGTGTAGGCGTTGATGTAGCCGCCGTGGGCCTGGACCGTGGCGGAGATCTCCCGGCCGGCCCGGCGCTCGGTGCCCTTGAAGAGCATGTGCTCGAGGTAGTGCGAGAGGCCGCCGCCCAGCAGCGCCCCCTCGTGGATGCTCCCGGTCTTCACCCACACCTGCACCGAGCAGAGCGCCGAGGAATGGTCCGGCTTGAGCAGGACGGTGAGCCCGTTGGGCAGGACGTGGCGCTGCACGGACTCGGCCCAGAACGGACGGAGGAGATCGAAGTCGCGGGAACGGCGGGCACGGTTGGCGGCGGGCATGGGAAGAAACGAGGAACGCTGAGTGAAGATGGTGGAAGGTGGGAAGCGGAGTCGGGGACCGGGGAGGCGACGGCGGGGGCACAGTTCCCGCCGTCTCTCATTCCCCTGCTCCCGCCCGCCCTTGCGGGCTCACTCCTTCGCTTCCCCCTCGGCGAGGTCGGGCAGCGGCAGGCGGCGTTTCTCCGGCTCGAAGGGCTGGATGAACGCCTCGTCGAAGTCGAAGACCTCGGCGAAGTCCTCGAGGCAGTCGTTCTCGGTCTTCGAGAGCACGTTGTACTCGATGAGCTTGAAGACGATCTCGCCGAAGTCGCGGCAGCGCTTCAGCCCCCAGTCGGTGAGCACGGTATGCGCGAGCGGACCGAACTGCTCGATCGCGTACGCCCGGAAACCGTGCAGCAGCTCCTGGCCGGCCACATGCTGGCTCTTCTTCGCGCGCTCGGGGTCGCGTTTCTTGAGCTCCTTGACGGTGAAGTCGAGGCCCGCGCGGACGAAGTGGTACGCCCGCTTGTCGTAGCGGGAGTCGTCCTTGTGGA
>JAEXPG010000572.1 GCA_023447015.1 Verrucomicrobiota bacterium | reverse complement strand
CCCTGAGGGGCTGAACGAGCGGCTGCAGGATTTTCTCGGCTATCTCGACCTCGAGCGCGGTCTGTCGCGCAACACGCTGGCGGCGTACCAAACCGACCTGACGCAGTTCGCAGAGGCCCTTTTTCTGGGGGGTATTACAAACTGGAATGGGGTGGCGGGCGGAAATGTGTCGGACTGGCTCTATCGGCTCTCGGAGGCGGGTACGGCGGTCTCCAGTTTGGCTCGGAAGCTCTCTGCGGTGCGCATGTTGGCGCGGTATCTGGTGAAGGAAGGTGTTTGTCAGAAGGATTTTACCGAGTTGGTGGAGGGGCCGAAAGTCGTTCGCAAGTTGCCGGCGACTTTGAGCGTGGCCGACATGAAAAAGCTCCTCGCCGCTCCCGTTTCAGGGACTGTCCACGGCCTGCGTGACCGGGCGATTTTGGAGCTCTTCTATTCCAGCGGACTGCGGGTGTCGGAGTTGGCGGGGTTGAACCTGCAACAAATCGACCTCCAGCAGGGCTTTGTACGCGTTTTCGGCAAGGGTTCGAAGGAGCGTATCGTGCCGGTCGGCGGGCAGGCCGCCGAAGCGGTGACAACCTACCTTGCGGCTGGGCGCCCGGGGCTGGTCAAGCCGCGCACCGGGAGCGCCGTTTTCCTCTCGGAGCGAGGGGTGGCGATTTCGCGCAAAACGATCTGGGCGCTCATCAAAGGGTATGCCCGGAAGGCGGGTTTGCCGCAGAACGTTAAGCCACATCTGCTTAGGCACTCGTTCGCCACCCACTTGTTGTCGGGTGGGGCTGATTTAAGAGCCATCCAGGAGATGCTGGGGCATGCCGATATCGGCACCACCCAGATCTATACGGCGGTCGAGACATCGCGGCTCACCGAGCAGCACTCGCGCTACCATCCCCGGGGGCGATAGGAAACTCCCGGCTTGTCGGAGGAGGGGGGGCGGCTACTTGTGCGCGCCCCTGCCGTAAAAGGCGGGTCAAGTCCAGTGCCCGTGGCCAGTCCAGCCAGTGGCCACGAAACACCGAACCGAAAGACCAACTATGATCCGACAACTAATCCGACTCCTTGTGGCTGTGGTGCTCTTCAGCATCGCGGGTCGCCTTGGTGCTGCCGAACAATGGGAGACCCTTCAGGCGATTCACCTGATCGAGAACCCCCATAATAGCTCCCAACCGGGTGCGCATGGCGAACTGGGGGCCTACCAGTTCCGTCAGGCGACCTGGCGGATGCATTCCCGCAAGCCCTTCCGGAATGCCTTGATCCGGGCTCATGCCGATCAGGTTGCCTTGGCGCACTATGACTGGCTCGGCCAGCAGCTCCGCCGCAACGGCATCCCCGCAACGCCTTACAACATCGCCATGGCCTGGAACGCCGGCATCGGTGCCGTGATCTCCGGTCAGGTGCCGCGGGCGAGCCGCCAATATGCCCAGCGGGTGGTCAACATCGCCCGCGAACTTGAGCGGGCGACCGTGGCGTCGTCGATCGCGACGCGCGCGCCGATGGAGCGCATCGTCCTGACGCCGTAGCCGAACCCTTCGCCCGGTCGTGTCGCTTGCGGGCGCGGCGGGGCGTTTCCGACCAACAAACCGGGGGCGCCGGGAAAACAACCCGTCATAGCCATAGCCGGCCCAGTCTCTGGACCGCCCGTCCGCCCCCTTATTCTTCCAGAAATTCGCCCTGCACCGCCTTCGGCGCTGCGGGGCTTTTCTTGTCGGGCTTGGCGTTCAGGTGCCGGGGCGGGCGCGATACCTTTTGCGACATGGCATTCTCCCGGTCGGTCGCGATCCGCGTGCACATGGCCTGCACGTGCATCTTGAGCCAGCGCGAGGTCGGGCTCATGGGCGTGTAGTCGGCGGGGCCGTAGTGGTCGATGCGCCCGACCTGCCGCAACCGGTCGTTCTGCTCGAACTCGGCGGTCACCTCGGGGTTGTAGACGGCGTAGCCTTTGCCGCCGTTCTTGCGGACCACCGAGAAACTCGGGATGTCGCTCGGACCGTCGGCGATGTAGATCATGTTCTGGAACGGGATCCGCCGGTCCTCCGGCGCCACGTTCGCGTTCACATCGATCTCGGCGTTCTTGTTCGTGCCCTTGTTGATCTCGAAAATCGCGCGGGTCTTCGTCGTGTTGTCGATCACCGCGCCGATCTGGGCGATCTCGGCTTCCGCCTCGATCTCGAACTCCTTCTGCCCGACGAAGCCCGGCGGCAGCGGATTCTCGATGAACTCACACGCCCAGATGCCGTCGACGTAAGGCTCGATCGCGCTGCCGCGGACCATCTCCGCCAAGCCCGTGCTCACGATATAGTGCTCGAGCTTGATCTCGTGCTTCACGAACTCCGGCTTCTCCCGCACCCATTCGCGCGACTGGGCGAAGAACTCCGGCAGCCCCGGGTAGAAGCGGATCTCGCGCCCGCACTCGCGCAGGATCTTGTTGTTCAGTCCGCGCAGCTTCCCGTGTTTCACGTAGGTGAGCAGGTGGTTGAGGTAGCCGTTCTCGCCCGAGACGTGATACCCGCGCTTCCGGTACTCCTCGATCATCGCGTTGGTCTCGTGCCAGAAGTCCGCCTCCACGATTCCGTAGCGCCGGAACAACGGGCTCTGCATGTACTCCGGGATGAGCGTCTTGTCGAAGTCCCAGATGCAGGCGATGATGTTTTGCGTGAACAGCGTGGTGGCCATGGGCGAGGGAAGGGACGCCGCCGCGCCGGAGTTCGGCCGCGGCCTTGCGTCCCGCGCAGAAAAGCCCCATGCCCTCGCCTCCGCAACGCACATTTTCCTCCCGGCCCGACGCCATGCCCGCACTGCCCGACATCACGCCCTTCCGCCGGCGCAAAGAGGAGCTCGACGCCCAGATGGCCGACCCGAGCTTCTACGCCAACCCGCGTCAGGCCGCCGAGGTCACCCGTGAGAACCAGCGCTTGGCGGCGTTGCTCGAGAAACACTCCGAGTGGCAGCGGCTCGGCCGCGATCTCGTCGAGAATACCGCGCTGGCCAAGGACCCCGCGGCCGACGCCGAGCTGCGCGAGCTGGCCGCCGCCGAGCTGCCGCAGCTTGCGGCGCGCCGCGATGCGCTCGAGCGCGAGGTGCTCGTCGCGATGATCCCGCCGGAGCCGACCGATTCCCGCAACACCGTCTTCGAGATCCGCGCCGGCACGGGCGGCGAGGAGGCCGCGTTGTTCGCCGCCGAACTCGCCCGCATGTACCAGAAGTACGCCGAGGGCCGCGGCTGGAAGGTCGAGCCGCTGAGCACGAGCACGAGCGAGCGCGGCGGCTGCCGTGAGGCCATCTTCCTCGTCTCCGGTTCCGAGGTCTACAAACAGCTCAAGTTCGAGAGCGGCGTCCACCGCGTGCAGCGTGTGCCCGTCACCGAGGGCAGCGGCCGCATCCACACCTCGACCGTCACGGTCGCCGTGCTGCCCGAGGCCGAGGAGGTCGACGTGAAGATCGATCCGCAGGATCTCGAGATCACCGTGCAGCGCGCAAGCGGCCCGGGCGGGCAGGGCGTCAACACCACCGACTCCGCCGTGCGCATCATCCACAAGCCGACCGGCCTGATGGTCTACTGCGCCGACGGCCGTTCGCAGCTCAAGAACAAGGCGAGCGCCATGTCCGTGCTGCGCTCGCGCCTCCTGCAGGCCGAGGAGGAGAAGGAGCGAGCGAAGTATGCCGCGCAACGCCGCAGCCAGATCGGCACCGGCGACCGTTCCGAGCGCATCCGCACCTACAACTTCCCGCAGAGCCGCTGCACCGACCACCGCATCGGCCTCACGCTCCACAGCCTGCCGCAGATCCTCGAGGGCAACCTCAACCCGCTCATCGCCGAGCTCCAGCGCGTCGACTTCGAGGAACGCTTCGCCGCCCTCACCGGCCAGCCCGTCGCCCCGCGTCGCCGCGCCGACGACGAGGACTGAGCCCAGATCCCCGGAACTGCCACAGAAGGAAACAAAGAGAACGAACCCCGATCCCTCCACTACCGTCCGTCCGCCCTTTCCGATTTTTGTCCGCTTCGTTCTCTTCTGTCGCCCTCCGGCCTCCGCCCACTGTCGTCCGTCTTCCGTCCTCCGTTCCTGATTTCCCGAGTGCCACATTCTCCTACTTCCGAATCCGCCCTTCGTTCTCTTCTGTCGTCTCCGTCTTCTGTTCCTGTTTTCCTGACTTCCAGATTCTCTCCTCTGTCTCCTCGTTCTTCGCTTTCCCTGTGCAGCCGCTCCTCGAGATCCTCCGCAAGACCACCGACTTCCTCCGCACCAAGGGGGTGGAGAACGCGCGGCTCGATGCGGAGGTCCTCGTCGCCCACGCGCTCAAGCTGCGCCGGATGGACCTATACCTGCAGTTCGAACGCCTGCTCTCCGACGCCGAGCTCGACGCCATCCGGCCGCTCGTGAAACGCCGCGGCCAGCGCGAGCCGCTCCAACACATCCTGGGCGAGACCGACTTCTTCGACCTCAAGCTCAAGACTGATCGCCGCGGCCTCATCCCCCGCCCGGAGACCGAGCTGCTCCTCGAGCTCGTCACGCAATCGGTCTCCGCCGCGCCCTCGCGCATCCTCGATCTGGGCACGGGCACCGGCGCGATCGCCCTTGCCCTCGCGAAGTTCTGGCCGGAGGCGGCCGTCGTGGCGGTCGACCGCAGCGCCGACGCCCTCGCGCTCGCGCGCGAGAACGCGCAGAAGCTTTCCCTCGCCGACCGGGTGGTTTTCGTCGAGTCCGACTGGTTTGGCGCGCTCGCGGGGCAGGCGCCCTTCGATCTCATCGTCTCGAATCCGCCCTACCTCAGCGCCGCCGAGGTCGCTGCGGCCGAGCCCGAGGTTCGCGAACACGATCCGGTCACGGCGCTTGTCGCGGAGCGCGACGGCCGCGCCGCCCTCGAGACGATCATTCGCTCCGCGCCCCGGTATCTGGCGGCTGGTGGCCTTCTGGCGCTCGAGACGGGCATCGACCAGCACGCGGCGCTCACGAGTTTCGCCCAAGAAAACGGGTACACCGCGATCGACTCGAAGCGTGACCTCACCGACCGCGATCGCTTCCTGCTCCTGCGACGTTGAACCCCGCAGCCGCGGAAAACGCGGCGCGTTTTGCTCCGGTTGCGGCGGGAACCTCAGCAAGTCGAGGTTGCGACGACCGGCTCCGCGCGGCTGCCAAGCCAGGCGTCCTGTTTGCTCGTCGGCCGCTGCCGAAGGCCGCGGTGGGCGGGACGAAGGAAAAGCGCCGCAGCTGACGCCCCGGCGCTCCTGGCTCGGCTGCGGCGCGTTCTTTGCGGCTTGCGCTGGTCGGCCCGGCTCACTGCTTCCGCCCGCGGCGGAAGGCGGCGAAGCCGAGCACACCGACACCCACGATCACGGCGTAGGTCGACGGCTCGGGTATGGCCACCTGCATCGATCCGAAGCCGCTCCCGGGGTAGGCGTTGGCGAGACTCTGGCCCGAAAGGGATTCGAGGTAGTCTTTCTGCGGCTGGGCGAAGCCGGAGTAGCTGAAGACCTGCGCCGGATTGGCGGTGAAGGTGCAGTTCGAGGCGCCGGCCAGAGCGATGAGCGAGATCTCCAGCCCGCCCGAGTAGGAGAAGAACTGCCCGATGTCGCCGGTGGTGGTGCTGGCCGTGAACGCGGGCGAGAGGTCGAGCTGCTCCGCCGGGTACCCGTTGGCGCCGATGGTCCAGCCGGTGTACTGGCCGATGATGAACGGCTGGAGGGTTCCGGCATCCGAGCCGCTGAACCACAGGCGGTCGCCAGCGGCGTCGATGTGCATCGTGATTTCTGCCCGGAGGGGGACGACAGGCGCGAGGAGCGCGAGGACGACTGACGCGAACGAGAGCTTCTTCATGGTTGGGGTGATCGGGGCTTGCGTGACGAAACACCGGGTTTCGTTGGGGGGGGCGCCGTCGAGCAAAACAGAAGAACCGATACAAGCGATGGGGAAACACCGAGCTGGCGTCACCGCTCTGTGGTGAAACGTGCGGGAAGCCGAGGCCCGCTCCGTTCGTGCCGCCTGCCGGTCCCGGCGTGCCGTTCACTCCGTCACTGTCAGCAGCTCCGTGCCGGCGAAGAGTTTCTTCAGGAAACGCAGCGCGGCGGGCTTGTCGGCGGGGTCGATGGCGAAATCGATGTCGTACTGGCAGCGGCCCTCGAACTTCGTCGCCTTGGCCGGGTCGAGCGCGATGCGCAGCCGGTCGGGGCTGGCGTCGAGGTGGCGGATCACGTCGTAGCCGCTCCACATCTGGCCGTCGCACTCGAAGCGGATGTCGCCGAAGCGGCTCGGGCGGAGGTCGGCCCGCCGCTGGATCGTGAGGTAGTGGTCGTCGCAGGAGACGTGGAACACGAGCAGGTCATACTCCGAGGTCTCGGCAAGCAGGGTGGTGACGGCAAAGCGGATCATGCGGGATCGGCAGCGTGGCGCGAGAAGCGCAGGGCGGGAAGCGCGAAGGTGGTGGTCGGCCGGAGGCATGAAAGAACCGGCGCCCTTGTGGGTTCGCCGGTTCTCGGGGCTGGCTGACGGGAAGGGGCTCAGGCCTTGCGGCGGCGGAACCAGACGACCGCCAGGGTGCCGAGACCGAGAATCGCGGCGTACGTCGAGGGTTCAGGGATCGCGGTGATGTTCACCGCGTAGGTGCCGCTGTTGTTGTTCCACTCGTAGCTGTCCATCGTGCCGAGGAACAGGCGCGTGGCTCCGGCCGGGGCGAGGAAGGTCTGGGTCTGGGCGGAGGCGTTCACGCCGTCACCGATGAAGAACGCCTGGTTGAGGGTCGGCGAGAAGGTCGCGAAATCGAGGCCGAGCGCCTGGAAGTCCAGCCCGGCTCCGGGCGTGGTCGGCCGGGTGTCGTCGACAAACACCCCGATGAGCGAGTTGATCGGAGCGTTGAGGTTCGAGATGCCGTTCTCGGCGCCGCCCGTGTGGCTCAGGAACCAGCTGGTGTTTCCTTCGGGGCCGACGAAGGGGGATCCGCCTCCATTGGTGACCGATCCGGTGACGGCGAAGCTGTAGAACGTGCCGGCAGTGATGCCGGAGACGAGGAACGGCGACTGGCCGGGGGCGGAATCGGAGCCCCCGCTGGCCCAGGTGCCGTCGGGCTGGCCGGCGAGCCAGAGGTCGGACGTTCCGGGGATGGAGTACTGGGCAAAGGCCGTGGAGGCCGCGAGCACGAAGGCGGTAGCTAGGGCAGTCTTCATAGGGTAGGCGCCGATACGTATCAGGAACATTATGTCTGTCAATGGCGCCTTGTCCGGCTCCGCGGCTGCCTAGGGGGCCGGCGGCGCCTTCACCTGCTCGATGGTGCAGCCCTTCTTCTTGAGGGCCTCGAGCACGCTGTCCTTCCCGGCGAGGTGGGCGACGCCGACCAGGATCAGCTCCTTCGGCTCGGTCGCGAGCATCGCTTCGATCTTCGGGATCCATGCTTTGTTCCGCCGCACGATCAGCGCGGAGTAGATGCCCGGATACTTCCGGCGCATTTCGTCGGAGAGCAGTTGGTCGATCTTCACCAGATCGCCGACGCGCCAGGCGGCGACCATCTCGTTGAGGATCTTCGGCACGCGGGCGATGTCCTGCAGGGTGGCGACGATCAGCTCGCTCTCCTGCCCCTCGCCCAGGTGGGTGATGAACTCGATCTGCTCCTCGGCCGTCTCCAGCTCGCGGACGGGCTTCCTCGCGTCGGTGGCCTTGCGCTGGAAGATCGCGTCGACGCCTTCGGGGGTGAACCCGAGCTTCTGCGTCTCCACCGCCACGATGGTCATCATGAACATCCACGGCTTGAACATCTGGAGCTGGGCGGCGGGAACCCCGGACTTCGCGCACCATTTCTGCGACGCCTCCCATGCCTCCGGCGAGAGGACGGTGGAGAGCGTGGCGCCGTCGGTGACGATCGCCCGGCTCATGAGCATCTGCTGGATCTCGGGGGATTGCAGCCTCTCGATGTTGGTCTCGAGCCAGACGGTCTTCGCGTCGGCAAACGCGAGGTCGAACTCGGCCGGGAGCGGCAGGTCGGACGCGCGGAGGAAATGGCACGTGCCGCCGAGGTAGAGCGTCCGGCCGTTGCGCGTCACCTTCCACACGGACGATTCGGCGAGGAGCGGGCCGGCGGCGAGCAGGGCGGCGAGGAGGGCGATCAGGGGGCATTTCATGGAAGGGGTGGTGGTGGCTGACGTTGGGTGGGGCGTCGCGCGGGGTGGCGTGACGGGCCGGCTGTCGCGAAGAGAGCAACACGGTGGTGCCCCGCTGGCAAGCGCCGGGCCGGCGTTGGGACGAGGGCCGGCGCGGACGCGAGGGCCGTCCGACCGGCCGGCGGCTTTGGTGCCACCCCCGGGCGCCGGCGCCTTTCGGCCTTGCGCCCGCGGCGGTGTGCGCCGGGAATCCGCGCCTTCGATCCCCAGCCGTTTGCCCGGGTGGCGGAATTGGTAGACGCAACGGCCTTAGGAGCCGTTTCCCGCAAGGGAGTGCAGGTTCGAGTCCTGTCTCGGGCACCAACGGCGGATCGTGGCGGCACCAGTTTCTTCGCCTGCCGGCTTGAAAACTTCCCCGAGTTCCATCCCCTGCCAGCCTTCCCCATGAAAGTCCGCAAACTCCTCCACACCCGCATGCGCGTGAACGACCTCGAGCGGTCCGTGAAATTCTACCAGGACGCCCTCGGTCTCGAGGCTTCGCGCCGGTTCATCTCCCCGCGCGGAGCCCAGCTGGTCTTCCTCCGCACGCCCAACAGCGAGGAGGAGATCGAGCTCTGCCAGATGCCCGCCGGCGCCGAGCCCGTGCAGGTGCAGCCGGATCTCATGCACCTCGCGTTCGAAGTGGAGAACATGGCCGAGTTCGCGGCCGCGCTGGCCAAGAAGGGCTTCGCGCTGTCCGACGGGCCGACGCAGACCGGCTCCGGCTCGGTCATTGCCTTCATCGACGCACCTGAGGGCTACGAGGTCGAGCTGGTGCAGCACGCAAAATAGCGCGGCTCAATCCTCCGCGCGCTCGCCCGGGCCGGCCATCTTCACGATGCGCGGATCGAAGCGGGCGAGCGGCTCGACCAAGTCGGACTGCGCAGCCATGACACCGGCGATGTCTTTGTAGACGCCCGGCACTTCATCGATCCCGGCGGAAAGCAGGGTGATGCCCCGCTGCTCCAACAGCGGCCGGACTTGTTTCCACGTGAACGTCTCGTGGGCGCGCTTGCGGCTCATCAACCGGCCGGCGCCGTGCGCCGCGGAGTGGAGCGAGGCGGCGTTGCCCAGTCCGCGGACGACGAAGCCGGGCGAGGCCATGGAGCCGGGGATCACGCCCAGCACCCCGGCGCCGGCGGGGGTCGCGCCTTTGCGGTGCACGATCAGGTCGCGCTCGTGGTGGCGTTCGCGCCAGGCGAAGTTGTGGTGGTTCTCGATCGAGAGCAGGGACTGGGCCTTCAGGTGGCGGACGATGTGGTGGTGGATGAGGGCGTGGTTGGCCGAGGCGTAACGGCCCATCAGCTCCATCGCTGCCCAGTACTCCGCCCCCTCGGCGGAGGCGAGATCGAGCCAGGCGAGCTTGGCGAACTCGCGGGGCAGGTCGCGCCACCGTTTCTCGGCGACGCGCGAGTAGTGCTCGCACACCGCCGCGCCGGTGCCGCGGCTGCCGCTGTGGCTGAGCAGCGCAAGGTACTCGCCGGGGGGCAGGCCGGCCGCGGCATCGGTGATCGCAAGCCGGCCGAACTCGACGAAGTGGTTGCCGCTGCCGCTGGTGCCGAGCTGCGCCCAGGCCTTGTCGCGATGCGAGGCGGTGACCGGGCTCACCGTCCAGTCCGCATCCATCACCGGGTGGTCCCGGCGGCGTTTCTCGAAACTGGCGCCGATGCCGAACCTGGTCTCCGCCTCGAGCGCCCGCGCGAGGTCCTGCGTGTGCCGGTCGAGCCAGGCGAGCGGCAGGTCGAGCACGGTGAGTTTCATGCGGCAGGCGATGTCGACACCGACCGCGTAGGGGATGACTACGTCCTCCGTGGCGAGCACGCCGCCGATGGGCAGGCCGTAGCCGACATGGGCGTCAGGCATGAGTGCGCCCTGCACCGTGACGGGCAACCGGCAGGCTCGCTCGAGCTGGGCGATCGACTCGGCGTCGATCTCGGTGCCCCAGCGTCTCCAGGGGACGGGCTCGGCGCGGATGGAGGGCATGGTGGAGCAGGAATGTTACGACCTGACTGCTGGTGCGATCGTTTGCGCGGGGCTCTGGCGGAAATCCTCGGCTGTTCTGGCCGAGTGGGCGAGCGGCTGCCTGTCGACCGATGGTTGCGGTGGCTGCGATGCTGGATCGGCGGCGAGGGGGAGGCTCCGGGCGGATTCTGTGCGCGGGAGCATCGCGATCGGAGGGCCGGTCAGCGGCGGCGGACCTCAGCGCCGGGCAGGGTGGCCCGTGGCGGCGCCGGTCCAGCCGAGCTTGGAGCGCAACACCTCGAAGTGCTCGTAGCCGGGCTTCTGCACGAGCGTGAGCCGGCGTTCGGAAACGGTGATCTCGATGGCGCGGCCGGCGTAGGTGAAGAGGTTGCGCTGGCCGTCCATGGCGACGAGCAGCTGCGAGTCCTCCATGCGGCTCTCGATCCGCAGCTTCACGCCGCCGCGCAGGATCACCGAGCGGTTGCTGAGCGTGTGCGGGCAGATCGGTGTGAGGACGATGGCGTCGGCGCCGGGGTGGATGATCGGGCCGCCGGCGGAGAGGTTGTAGGCGGTGGAGCCGGTGGGCGTGGCGACAAGCAGTCCGTCGCCGTGGTAGTCGGTGACGAACTCGCCGTCGGCATAGACGCCGAGGCGCACGAGCTTGGAGTTGATCTCGTCCTTGATGACGACGTCGTTGAGCGCGACATCCTCGTGTTCCGGGCCGGTGCGGCAGGAGAGCAGCGAACGTGCGGCCTGTTGGCACTCGCCGGCCAGCAGTGCCGGGAACTGCGCCAAGGCCTCCTCGGCGGAGAAGGTGGTGAGGAAACCGAGACTGCCGCGGTTCACGCCGATCACCGGCACGCCGGAGCGGGCGGCCTCGCGCGCGGCGCTGAGCAGGGTGCCGTCGCCGCCGACGACGCAGCAGGCGTCGAACCCCGCGAGCGCGCCCTCGGCGAGCGGCGGGCGGGCGAAGAGCTTGGTCTTCACCTTGGCCGCGCGTGCGAGCGCCACGAGGTCGTTGGCCAGGTCGTGTGCGCCGCGCTTGGTCCGGTTGACGACGAAGGCGAGTTTTCGGATCGGGGGCATGTCGGGGACGGGAGCGTAGCGGCCGGGCGGAGCTTGGCGAGCGCCGAGGGGCGGGATCGCGCCGCTCACCATGGCCCTGTTCGCGCGGCCCCGGCCGCGCGGCGCCGTGTGCCGAAGACGCAAAAATCTGTCCGACCGCGACAGACTTTTGCGTCTTTGTGCTCCGACCGGACGGAGCTCTACGAGTGAAAACGAGTCGGGCGGAGCGACTGAGGAGGACGCAAAACCGTGTCGCGGTCGGACGGAATTTTGCGTCTTTCCCGGGGGGCGCGGAGGAGGGCCGTCAGATCTTGCGCAGGGCGAGGAGGAACTCGCGGTTGCCGTCGGCGCCGGTGAGCGGTGAGTCCATCGTGCCGAGCACGACCACCCCGGGCAGCGCGGCGGCACAGGCGGTGACATCGGCGACGACGCGCGCGTGCACCGCCGGGTCGCGGATCACGCCCTGGCCGCGGTCGGCCTCGGCCTTGCCGGCCTCGAACTGTGGTTTGACGAGGGCGACGAGCACGCCGCCGGCGCGCAGGAGAGGCCATGCGGGCGGAAGGATCGAGCGCAGGGAAATGAAGGACACGTCGATCACGATCGAGTCGAACTCGGCGCGCGGGAGCTGCTCGGCGCGCAGCTCGCGGGCGTTGATCTGCTCGAGGTTGGTCACCCGCGGGTCGGCGCGGAGCTTGCCGTGGAGCTGGGCGCGACCGACGTCGACACAGACCACGTCGGCTGCGCCGGCCTGGAGCGCGCAGTCGGTGAAGCCGCCGGTGGAGGCACCGATGTCGAGCACGTGCGCGCCGGCGAGCGAGAGCTGGAAATGCGCGAGCGCCCCGGCGAGCTTCTCGCCACCGCGGCTGACGAAGCGGGGCGGCTGCTCGAGCTCCAGGTCGATGTCGACCGGGTAGTCCTTGCCCGGCTTGTCGAGCCGCTCGGTGCCATGGCGGACCTTGCCGGCGCGGATGAGCGCCTGTGCCTGGGTGCGCGAGGAGGCGAGCCCGCGGGCGACGAGCAGTTCATCGAGGCGTTGTTTGGCGGCGGCCATGCGGGCGAGAAAAACGCGCACGGCACAGGCGGTCGACGCCATAACGTCGCGGTGTGGACTGGCCTGGATCACCGTGAGGATTTCCGAGCTCGGCGGCGCCTGCCGGCCGGCGCTCCACCCCGGCTCCTCAGGTGGCCTGATCTGATGAGGAATCCCGCAACTAGCGACCTGCCCGTGTCGCCGCCGTGGACTCGGGTTTCTCCGGCTCTGATCCTCACGCTTCGCCGGCGCGGGCGCACGGATGGTGTCTGCTGGAGTCCACCGCGCTGAGGTGGCCCGTCGGAGGAGCCGGGGCGACGCCCTGGCCTGCAGCAGCCGGCGCAGACCGGAAGCCTCGCGCGGATTCGGATCTCCGTGACAGCGGCGGAAATCGTGAAGGGATCCGGGGCGGAGCGGGTTTGTGGGGGAATCCCTCAATGAGCACCAACCCCGATTCCCTCCGTTTCCGGAACGGCGCCGCGCGTCGGCTCCTCGCCGGTCTCGCTGTCCTCTCCCTCGTCGCCGCCGCCAGCGGCCAGAGCATGTTCCGCGGCGATGCCGCGCACAGCGGGATCACCGCCGAGGCGGGGCCGAAGGTGCTGAAGGGCGTGAAGTGGACGTTCAAGACCGAGGGTCCGGTGGTCTCGTCGCCGGTTCTGGCGGGCGGCGTGGTCTACGTCGGCAGCGACGACCGGAATCTCTATGCGCTCGACCAGGCGAGCGGTGCGCTGAAATGGAAGTTCTCCACCAGCGCGAAGGACGTGCCCGGCGCGCCGATCCGCTCGACGCCCGCGGTCGCCGACGGCGCCGTGTTCTTCGGCAGCTACGACGGGAATTTCTACGCGGTCGACGCCGCCACGGGCGCGCAGCGCTGGAAGTTCGCGATCCCGGGCGAACGCAAGTTCACCGCGCCCGGCATCCACGGCTACTTCCCGCGCCAGCAGGCGGTCCCGGATTTCTGGGACCTCTACCAGTCGTCGCCGGTGGTCGGTGGCGGGCTCGTCTATTTTGGCTGTGGCGACGGCAACCTCTACGCGCTCGAGGTCGCGAGCGGCGTGCTGAAGTGGAAGTTCACCACCGGCGATGTCGTCCACAGCTCGCCGGCCCTGGCCGACGGCGTGCTCTACTTTGGCAGCTGGGACACGAACCTCTATGCGGTCGAAGCCGCCACGGGGGCATTGAAATGGAAGTTCAAGACCGGCGAGGATCCGGTGAACTTCAACCAGACCGGCATCCAGTCGTCGCCCAGCGTGGTGGGCGGCACGGTCTATTTCGGCTGCCGTGATTTCCACCTCTACGCGGTCGACGCGAAGACCGGGGCGGAGAAGTGGAAGTACAAGAACACCTGGGTGATCGCCTCGCCCGTCGTGCGCGACGGCCGCGTGTACGCCACGACCTCGATCCCCTCGTTCTTCCTCGCGCTCGATGCCGTCACGGGCAAGGAGCTCTACAAAACCGACGTGAAGGCACCGGCGTTCTCCTCGCTGGTGCTGGCCGGCAACCTTGCGTACTTCGGCAACTTCGCCGGGTCGCTCTACGCCGTCGACGTCGCGGAGGGCAAGGTGGCGTGGCAGTTCCAGACTCCGGCGGCGAAGGCCAACGCCAACGGCTACCTCAAGACGGACGGCTCGATCGATTTCTCGAAGGTCTTCGGCTCGCAATATTTCGAGGACATGTATGCCGCCGGCGTGAAGCTCTTCTCGCTCGGCGCGATCGTTTCCTCGCCGGTGGTCGCTGACGGCGTGGTCATCGTCGGCAGCGCGGACGGCACGATCTACGCGCTGGAGTGAGGGGCTTCCCCGTGCGCCGGATGATCCGGCCTGGTAGCTTGGATCTTCGGTGCGCGTTCCCCGACGGGGGGAGAACGAGTGGATCCGCTTGTTCCCGGCGCGGGTGGCCGGAGTCGGCCGGTTTCCTGCGCGGTGTTCGACAACGAGAAAGGCCGGCGCGGGGGCCCGGCGCCGTGGGGGGTGTTTTGTGGG
>JAEXPG010000558.1 GCA_023447015.1 Verrucomicrobiota bacterium | reverse complement strand
CCCATGCCCGCCGCCCTCCTCGATTTCGACGGCCTCATCCTCCAGACCGAAGCCACCGGCTATGCCTCGCTCCAGGCCATCTTCGCCGCCCGCGGCGCCGAGTACCGGCTCGAAGAGTACCTCCAGATCGTGGGAACAACCAACGAGGTGCTCGACCCCTTCCGACTGCTCGAGGAGCGCACCGGCTGCACGTGGGACCGTGCCGCACTCCAGGCCGAACGCTCCGCCCACGAGGAGCGCCTCAACGCCGCCCTCGCCCCGCTGCCCGGAGTCGTCGCCCTGCTCGACCAGGCCGTCGCCCTCGGCTGGCAGCTCGCCGTTGTCTCCAGCTCCAGTCACGACTGGGTCGACCGCCACCTTCGCCGCATCGGACTCTTCGACCGTTTCGCGACCGTCGTCGCCCGCGGCGACGCCCCGCGCGTGAAGCCCGCACCCGATCTCTACCTCGAGGCGCTCCGCCGCCTCGACCTCGCCGCCACCAAGGCGCTCGCCTTCGAGGATTCCTACAACGGCTCCCTGGCCGCCACCCGCGCCGGCCTGCGGTGCATCGCCGTGCCCCACGCACTCACCCGCGGCCAGGATTTCTCCCACTGCGATCACGTGGTCGATTCCCTCGCCTCGGTCGACCTGGCCGCGCTGCCGCCACAAGCGGTCTGACCGCCTCACCAGTCCTTCTCGGCTCCCACCATGTGGCCGAGGATGCCGGGGGACGAAGAAGCCGCCCGGTTGCCGCAACCGGAGGTCCAGCTATGCTCTCCGCCGAGCACCGCTCAGCGTCATGGCCTCGACCCCGTCGCAACACCCCACGGCGAGCGCCCCCCTTCCTTCCGCGCCGGCCAGCGCCCATGGACTCGACCAGCACCGCGACGAACGCCTCCGCGCGATCATCGAAAACGCCCCCTTCGGCGCCCATAGCTACGCCCTCACCGAGGACGACCGCCTGATCTTCCTCGGTTTCAACCCGATGGCGGAACGCCTCCTCGGTAGCGACCACGCCGGCATGATCGGTCTCCCGATCGAAGACGCCTTCCCCATCCTGCGAGGCACCGCGATCCCCGAAGCTTACAAGCGTGTGGCTGCCACTGGCGAACGACTGGAAACCATTCACATCGTCCGTGCCGGCCTGAAATTTGCCGGCGCCTACGAAATCCACGGGTTCCAAACCGGTCCCCGCCACATGACCGCGTTCTTCCGCGACATCACCGAACGCGCCCGGGCCGAAGAATTCGCCCGCGAGAGCCGCGAACGCATGGAGTTGGCCTTATGGGGTGCGGATCTCGGCGCTTGGGACTGGAACGTCCAGACCGGCGAGGTGACCTTCAATGAGCGCTGGGCGACCATGCTGGGCTATCGCCTGGAGGAACTCCCCCCGCGCGCGGAAACCTGGGAGCAGCTGATCCACCCCGACGACCGCACCCGCGTGCGCACCGCGCTCGACTCGCATCTGGCGGGCCAGACCCCGGGTTACGAAGCAGAGCATCGCCTTCGACACAAGGACGGCTCCTGGGTGTGGGTCCTCACCCGCGGTCGCGTGACCGCCCGCGACCCGGCCGGCCGGCCGCTGCGCGTGGCGGGAACCCATCTCGACATCTCCGCCCACAAACACGCCGAAGAAGACTTCCGCCGGGAGCGGGTATTCACCGATGCCGTCCTCGATAGCGTCCCCGGACTGCTCTACCTCTACGACGCCGAAGGCCATCTTGTCCGCTGGAACAAACAACACGAGATCATCACCGGTTACTCCCCCGAGGAACTCTCCCGGATGACGCTGCTCGACTGGTACAAGGACAGCCCCGAGGACATCGCCCACATCATGGCGGGAGTGCAGAAGGCGTTGGTCGAAGGTTATGCCGAGGCCGACGGCAACCTGCAGATCAAGGGAGGAAGGAGAATCCCCTTTCACTTCAACGCCGTGCGCCTTGAGATCGGCGGAAAACTGTACTTCGCGGGCATCGGTATCGACAGTACGGAGCGCCAGCGCGCCGAGGCCGAAATCCGCCACCTGAACCAGACCCTCGAACAGCGAGTGGTCGAACGCACCGCACAGCTCGAAGCCGCCAACCAAGAACTCGAGGCCTTCAGCTACTCCGTTTCGCACGATCTGCGCTCGCCCCTGCGGACCATCGACGGCTTCGCCCACCTCCTCGCGGAACACCACGGAGCGACGCTCGACGCCGACGGCCGCCACTACCTCGCCAACATCCGCTCCGGCGCCCAACGCATGGGCCGGTTGATCGACGATCTGCTCAGACTATCCCGCCTCGGTCGCCAGCAACTGGTCCGCGCCCGGGTCGACATGGCCGCACTCGTGGCCGAGGTGATCGAGGAGCTGTGCCCCCCCGCAGAACGGGCCCGCGTGGAGTTCCGCATCGGTCCGCTCCCACCCTGCGATGGCGACGCCGCCCTGCTCCGCCAAGTCTGGGTCAACCTCATCTCCAATGCGCTGAAGTACTCACGAACCCGTGACCGCGCGATTGTCGAGATCGGCAGCGCCGGCGACGGCCAGCCGGTCACCTACTGCGTCCGTGACAACGGCGTCGGCTTCGACATGCAGTACGCGAACAAACTCTTCCACGTCTTCCAGCGCCTGCACCGCGAACAGGAGTTCGCCGGCACCGGAGTCGGCCTCGCGATCGTGCAACGGATTGTCACGCGGCACGGCGGGCGGGTCTGGGCCGAGGCGGCGCCCGGCCACGGGGCAACCTTCCGGTTCACCCTCGCCGGAGATGCTTCGCGCTAGGCGGTTCCCGTCCGCCGGCCAACCTCGCCCGCCCCCACGCAGACTGCGCCAGCACGGACTGAACATCCACGCGCACGCTTGCCCCACCTCGCCCCCTCCGCGCATGTTGGGCGCTCCGCATGGATGCAATCGCCACCGTCTCGCCCCCTGCCTCCGTTACCGCGCGCCCCCAGCTGCGATGGTTCCGGCGGCCAGAGCTTGGGCTGGCGCTGGCGGCCCTACTCTGTCTCGCCCCGTTCGCAACCAAGGCGGTCCACATCGATGACTACCTCTTCCTGCGCGCGGCCCGGCAGATCCTGCTGACACCGGCCGATCCGTTCGGCACCACCGTGCATTGGTACGACTACCCGATGCCGCTGGCCGACGTGAACCAGAACCCTCCCGGCGTCAGCTACCTGTTCGCGCTGGCCGGTGCGCTCTTCGGTTGGAGCGAGATCGTGCTGCACCTCGTGGTGTTCGCCGCGGCGCTTGGCGCCGTCCTCGGCGCCCACCGGCTCGCGCAGCGCTTCTGCCCACCGCCTGCGCTCGCCGCCGGCCTCGCACTGGTCACCCCCGTCTTCTGGGGCTCCGCCACCACCCTGATGAGCGACATCCCGATGCTCGCCCTCTGGCTCTGGGCCCTGGAGTTCTGGTT
The DNA here is from genome assembly GCA_023447015.1 of Verrucomicrobiota bacterium. Taxonomy (GTDB): domain Bacteria; phylum Verrucomicrobiota; class Verrucomicrobiia; order Opitutales; family Opitutaceae; genus CAJCBL01. The sequence continues at coordinate 2,250 of JAEXPG010000558.1, read as the reverse complement.
ACGCGGGCTCGACCGACGCCAACACGGCTGGTTCGCCCTCTCGGCGGCGCTGATCGCGCTCGCCGGCCTCACAAAGTACTTCGCCGTCGCCCTGCTGCCGCTGCTGCTCGTGTACACGATCGTGCGCGAACGCCGGCCCACGCTTCCGTTGCTGTGGCTGTTCCTCCCGGCCATGGCCCTCGTCGCCTTCGACCGCCAGACCGCGGCGCTCTACGGCCACGGCCTGCTGTCGGGAGCAACCTCCTACGCCCGCATCACCGCCCGGCCCGGCGACCTCTGGCAACGGTCCGTGATCCTGTTCGCTTTCCTTGGCGGCTGCCTGCTCCCGGCCCTTTTCCTCGCCCCACGCCTGCTCCCACGCCGGATTCTCGCTGCGGCCGGGGGCGTGGTTTTGGTGGTTCTCGTCGCCCTCACGTTCGCCACGAACCTCGGCGGCTACTCGCTCGCCCCGGACGCCCCCCTGCGCTGGTGGGTGATCGTCCAAGCCGCACTGCTCGCGGCGGGCGGCGCGCTCGTCCTCATGCTCATCGTCTCCGACCTGCGCGCCGACCGCACGGCCGACGGCCTGCTGTTGTTCCTGTGGGCCGGCGGCACGGTGGCCTTCGCCGGCGTCGTCAACTGGTCGATCAACGGCCGCTCGCTGCTGCCCCTCGCCCCGGTCGTCGCAATCCTTGTCGTCCGTGCCCTCGCCCGCCGCTCGGCGGGGACGTTCGCCTGGCAACGCCTCTGGCCGCTCGTCCCGGCCGTGGTGATCGCCGCCGCCGTGGTCCGGGCCGATGCCGTCTTCGCGGCCGATTCGCGCACCGCGGCCCGGCTGTTCCACGAACAGCTCTCCGGCCAGCGCGCGACGATCTGGTTCCAGGGCCACTGGGGATTCCAATACTACATGGAGGCCGCCGGGGCCCGTCCGCTCGACAAGCGAGACCCGCAGTCGCGGCCGGGCGACTATCTCGTCACCCCGGAAAACAACACCAACCTGTCGCTCGTCCCGCTCCAGGTTTTCGAGCCGGCCGGCACCATCGCGATCGAACGCCCGTTCGGTTTCGTCACCTCGAACCGGGACGCCGGGGGCGGGTTCTACGCCGACACCATCGGCCCGCTGCCCTTCGCGCTCTCGCCCGCCCGCGAGGAACGCTTCTTTCTCTCACGCATGCGCCCGGCCGAGTTCTGGCCGTAGGGCGACGCCTCAGAACAGCTCGCCCTGCCGCAGCGACTCGCGGCGCGCCGGATCGAGCGAACTCAGCTCCAGCAACCACGGAAGCGTCGCCGCCTCGAAGTCCGGCCGCGCGAGCACCGCGCGCAGCAACAGCGCCGCCGCCAGTGCATCGAAGAGTGCCGCGTGGTAACGCCGTCGCTCCGGCGGGCAGTGCCGCTCCGCCGCGACGGCCAGCTCGGCGCCGAGTCCGAACTGCGTCACCAGATCCTCGAGCCTCGCCGACTCGATCCCACGGAACAGCTGCGGCACCAGCCGGCCGGTGTCGAGCCACGGCCCCCAGTCGTTCGTCGTCTGGCCCGGGCGGGAGAGATCCGGCGACTGCCGCGCGTACGGCCAGGTCGCCTTGAGCAGCGAGTTCTCCGTCCCGGCGAAATGCGCCGCCAGCGGCCCGCGTTGCCGCCAGCCGGCGAAACGTTCCCAGTCATCCGAAAGCGGGGCGGCTCCTGCGACATCGGCCGCCGCGATCCCATGCACCGCCGAGTCCTCCCGCCGGATCGCCCCGGCGGGCCGGCAAAGCCGCGTGGCCGTCTCGACCACCTCGCCGCCCAGCAGCACCGCCACACCATACTCGACCACGCCGCCCGCGAGGCTGCCCTCGAAGTCGATGAAGTGGATCGGTACCGCGCGCCAGTGCATGCCGCGATGCAAACCACCCCCATCGCCGCCGCCACCCCAATTCTTCCGGAGCAGCGACAGAAGGAAACGAAGAGAACGACGCGCGACCGCCGCTTCAGTTGGAGGGGGGCCGGATGGTGGGGCGGGTTCTACGCCCGCCACCTTGGCCCGGGTCGAACTGGCGGGCCAACAGCCCACCCCCCAGCCAACCCACCGGTCACCCTCGTCTCATCCTTTGTCTTCTTCGTTACCTTCTGTCGCCTCCGGCTCCGCGTCCGTTTCCGTCGTCCGTTGTTTTTGGGTGAACTCCGCCGCCGAACCCGGCAACCTCCGCGCCGTGGACCTCGCACCCTATCGCGCCTTCCTGCACGAACTCGCCCTCGCCAGCGGCGACTTCATCCGCCCGCTCTTCGGCAGCC
>JAEXPG010000486.1 GCA_023447015.1 Verrucomicrobiota bacterium | reverse complement strand
CCTGGGGGGGCGGGGGGGGGGGCGCCGCCGCGGCGGGGGGGGGCCCCCCCGCCGACCGGCTCGGCGGGCAACGCGGTCCAGGCGGCGAGATCCGGCGACGACTCGACGCGGTAGTGCACGAGTTCGGCGCCCGGCCAGGCGAGCACGAGGTTGCCGTCGCCGTCGCGCTGGAGCGAGGTGCGGAGTTGCGCCTGGGCGGGAGTCACACCGGCGACTGCGACCGCCCCGGCGCAGAGCAGTGCCGCGGATGTATTCTGTCTCCGGTGTGATCGGGCAGGGAGTGAACGACGGTTGGACATGGCTTCGCGAGCTGCCGCGAAGGTATGAGGCCGAATCGGGACCACAAAGACGGACCCGGGGACAACACGGCCGGCGGGCGAATCTTACCCGGCGTTGACGTGAGGGCGGGATGGGCCGTGGTCGGCGCGGTGCCCTGGCCAATTCCCGGTCGTTCAGCCCTGCCCGGGCGCGAAAAGTTCGCGCATCTTCTCGACGAACACCGCGGGCGGGCGGACCGGTTCGCCCTGGCGGTTGATGAAGGCGTGGAGCGTGTGGCCGGTGACCAGTTTCTGGCCGCGGGCGTGGACCTCGTAGTCGATGCGCAGCCGCACGGAGGGCTGCTCCTTCATGCGGGAAACGATGGTGACGATGTCGTCGTAGAGCGCCGGGCTGTGGTAGCGGGCCTGCACCTCGATGACGGGGAGGCGGTAACCTTCGTCCTCGAGCGAGCGGTAGGGGATGCCGTGGGCGCGGAGCAGTTCGGTGCGGCCGACTTCGAACCACGCGAGATAGTTCGCGTGGTAGACAATGCCCATCATGTCGGTTTCGGCGTAGCGGACGCGGAGTTCGGTGCGGCCTTCGATCATGGCGCCGAGTTGGACAGAAATCCGCGGGCGGGCCAAGTCCCGCCGCTCGGGCTTCGGCGGTCGGCCGATCACCGTGGTTTCATCGGACGACAGGTGGGAACGACGGAAAACATTCCCGGTGGACTCGTGGTTTGAAGCGAGGGCGCGGAGGCCTCGTTTCCGCCCTGATGTCCGGTGCGGAGTTCAGCCGGCGAGCGACGGCGCCGTGGCGGGAGCCCAAGCCGGAGTGCTCACGTGCCCGTTGAAGAGCACGGCAGCCGAACGGCTCCAGCAGTTGCGCCGGGCCCATTCCTGACCGTTGGCTCCGAACTCGCGGCGCAGGTTGGCGTCGGCGATGAGCCGCTGGAAGGCGGCGGTGAGGGCCGGAAGGTTGACGGGCGGCACGAGCAGGCCGGTGACGCCGTCGACGACCGCCTCGGGTACCCCGCCGACGGCGTGGGCGACGACGGGCAGTCCGTGCGCGGAGGCCTCGAGGTAGACGAGGCCGAAACCCTCGACGCTCGACTCGTGGTTGATGCTCGTCATCGCGAAGATGTCGGCCTGGTCGTAGAGGTCGTCGAGTTGGTCGTCGCCGACATCGCCGAAGAAGCGCGCGGTGACGCCGCTGTTCTCGGCGGTCTCGCGCAGCAGCATCTCGTAGCCTTCCCGGCGGCCGGTGCCGACCATCCAGTACTCCACGCGTTGGCGCAGGTGGGCGGGGAGGGCCTTGAGCGCCTCGAGGATGAACATCTGGCCCTTGCGCGGGTGGAGGCGGCCGACGGTGAGGATGACGACCTTGTCGCCGCAGGCAGTGCGCCGGGGCTTGGCGTCGGCGAAATCGGAGCGGAGGGCGCCGGGGGTGATGATGGTCTTGCTCTCGGCCTCGGGGAAGTTGGAGCAGAGCAGCCGCCGGGTGTAATTCGTGAGGGTGCTCACCCGGTCGGCGCGTTTGATGAGGGCGCTGGTGAGGCGGCGGCGGGCGCTGCCTTCGGCGAAGCGCAGGATCTCGGAGCCGTGGAAGGTGAGCAGGAGGCGGGCGGGCCGCAGCGCCTTGAAGAACTGCAGCGTCATCATCGTGAGCATCGGCCCCGGTTCGGGCAGATAGACGGTGGCTTTGCGCAGCGCCCGGCGGTTGGCGACCATGTGGCGGGCCAGGCGCATCTGGCAGGTGAAGTCGTGGGTGCCCTTGAGCGCGAGGCGTCGGATAGGGAAAGGCCATTCCTTCTCGGGCTCGCCCGGAACATGCGGCGCCCAGACCTCGGTCTTGTACCCCAGCCCCGCCGTCGCTTTCGCGATCTCCTCGGTGAACGTGGCGATGCCGCCGCGACGAGGGTGAAACTCGTGGGTGATGATGTAGACCGGTTGTTTCGCGGCGACAGAGACCATGAATCCAAGTTGGCCGTTGGTACTCCACATCGCCCCCGGCCGGAATTGAAGCGTCACGGTTTACCCGTTTTTGCCGATCTGGCAAAGGTAAACAAAGGCTAGCGTTAGCATGCCCGGTGCGCGGTCAGGTGGGCGGAGTGGGAGCCGGCCGGGGGCGGCGGAGTCGAGCCCATGCGATCAGGCCGAGGCCGCCGAGGAGCAGGAAGATCGAGTAGAAGGAGCCGCGGCTGAGCCCGCCGATGAGCGCGGCGTCGGGTTCGCGGAAATGTTCGCAGATCATCCGGCCGACCGCGTAGAGCGTGAGAAACTCGCCGGCGAGTTGGCCGGGTTTCTCGCGGGCGGTGCGGCTGCGCCAGAACCGGAGCTGGAGATAGACCAAGGGAATCAATCCCTCGAGGGCGGCCTCGTAGAGCTGCGAAGGGTGGCGCGGCAGGAGGCGGTCGAGCGGGGTTCCCGGCAGTGCGCTGTGGGGGAAGATCACCGCCCAGGGGACGTCGGTGGTTCGGCCCCAGAGTTCGCCGTTGATGAAGTTGGCGAGGCGGCCGAGCAGAAGTCCGGGCGGGGTGATGGTCGCGGTGAGGTCGACGAGGGTCCACGCGCTGGTCTTGGCGTAACGGGCGAAGCAGAGCAGCGCGATCAGCACGCCGACGAAGCCGCCGTGGCTGGCCATGCCGCCGTCCCAGACCCTGAAGAAGGACAGGGGGCGGGCCAGCAGCTCCTCCGGCATGTAGAGGAGAAAGTAGCCGAGCCGGCCGCCGAGCAGCACCCCGAGCACGAGGCTGAAGAGGAAATCACCGTTCTGCTCGGGGGTGAGCGGGGATCGCCCGGTGCGCGAGTAGCGGCTGAGCAGCCAGTAGCCGACGAGGAATCCCGTCACGTAGGCCAGGCCATAGTAGCGGATGCCGACTCCCGGGGAGAACTCCCAGAGAAACGGGGACCAGTCGTGAACCCAGTAGCGGGACGTCAGGTTGCCGGCGGGCATGGTTGCGGAGGAAAAGGCGGATGCTCGGCACCGGGCGCGCGGCTGGCAAGTGCGCTCGTGCCGGGGGCGTGCCCGGGCGGGGCTACTCCCACTTCTTGTCGAGCTGCGCGGCGTGGAAGCGGATGGTGCGCTGGTGCGCGGAGATGCCTACATCGTCGGCCGTCTCGATGAGCGTGGTGAGTACGGTCTGCAGCGCCTCGGCGTGGCGCCCGAGATTGTGCAGGGTCAGGGCGAGGAAGACCTCGAACTCGCGCTGGTCGGGGAATTGCAGCCGCCCCTGCCGGAGCACCTGTTCGGCGCGGGCGTACTCGCCGAGACACCGCAGGGCGGAGCCGAGCCCGAGGAAGGCGGCCGAGAGCTCGTTGGGCGCGAGGCCGAGGGCGATGGCGCGTTCGTAGGCCGCGGCGGCGTCGCGGTAGCGGCCGAGCACCTCGCAGCTCCAGGCGATCTGGTGGAGAATCTCCGGCGTGTTCGGGAAACGGGCCTCGAGCGCCCGCAGTCGGGGGAGCAACGCCGCGGCCGCGCCGCCTTGGCGGGCGCCGACGATCGCATCGAGCTCGGGTTTCCAGTCGGGTTGCGGTGCTTGCTCGCTCATCGTCCCAATCGACGCCGGGCAAGGGGACGCTGGCAACCACGGATCGGACCGGGCGGGTGCGCCGCTTGGCCGCGTCCGCGGGACTGCGCTGGTGTTGGTTGACCCCGGCTGACTTGAAGGCCCGCGCGGGGCGGTTGCACGCCCTGGTGCCGAGCCGCAGTGACCATGTCAACCAATAGTTGACATGGTCGATCCGCCGCGGGCGGGTGGACGGCGGGCTGTTTGGGGGAGGGAACAGCGCTGGTTGGTTACTGCCTTCTTTCTCCTGCGCGTTGTCTGCCCTGCCCCATGCGGCGAGTGGGGCGCTGTCTTTGCGGGCTGAGGTGGCGGACGCTCCCGGGGCTGCGACGCAGAGGCACAGCGGGTTTCGCGGACGCCCGGCGGGCCGGGCCTTCAACGAGCGGCGCGGGCGGCGGCGACCGCCCGGCTCAGGCGTTGCGCGGCCGCGCGCGGGTCCTCGGACGCGCAGATGGCTGAGACCACGGCGATGCCGTCGGCACCCGCGGCGATGGTGCGCGCGGTGTTGTCCAACGTGATGCCGCCGATGGCGACCACGGGCCGTGCGATGCTTCGGCGGAGCGTGGCGAATCCGGTCTCGCCGAGCGCCGGGGCGGCATCGGCCTTCGTGCCGGTGGGAAAGAGCGGGCCGAGGCCGACGTAGTCGACTGCGGTGTCGACGGTGCCGAGTTCGGCGGCGGCGGTGATCGAGAGCCCGATGATCGCCTGCGGGCCGAGGATGGTGCGGGCGACGGCGGGCGGGAGATCGTCCTGGCCGACGTGCACGCCGTCGGCCTCGATCGCGTGGGCGACATCGATGCGGTCGTTGACGAGGAGCGGCACGCCCAGCGGGCGCAGGCGCGCGAGTAGGGCGCGCCCGGCCTCGGCCAACGCCCGGGCGTGGCCGGTCTTGTCGCGCAACTGGACGATCGTGGCGCCACCGGCGACGGCGGCGACGACGGTCTCCACGAGACCGCGGCGGGCGGTCATCTCGGGATCTGTGACGAGATACAACGACAGGTCGAAGCGCGGAGGCATCGGCGCGGAGATTGTGCGGTCGCCCGTGGCCGGGCGAGTCCGGACACGCGGTCGGCGGCCCACTTTCTCCTTCACCATGCGCCCGGTTCCCGGAAAAGTGCGGACATGCCCATCGCGCTCGCCATCTGTGGAAGTCCCCGTCGCAACGGAAACACCGAGACCATGCTCCGCCGCTGCCTCGACCGCCTCGCCGGCCATGGCATCGCGGGCGAGCTGGAGCTTCTCGCGGGCAAGAACGTCCGCGGCTGCACGGCGTGCGCGAGCTGCGGGGAATCGAAGGACCGCAGCTGCCCCGGGCAGGCGGGCGACGACTTCCAGGCGATCTTCGAGAAGATGGTGCGGGCCGACATCCTCCTCGTCGGGTCGCCGGTCTACTTCGGCTCGGCGACGCCGGAGCTGATGGCCCTGCTCGACCGCGCCGGCTACGTGTCGCGCGCGAACGGCCACCTCTTCTCGCGCAAGATCGGCGGCCCGCTCGCCGTGGCGCGGCGCGCCGGGCACAACTTCACCTACGCGCAGTTGATGTTCTGGTACACGATCAACGACATGATCGTGCCCGGCTCGACCTACTGGAACGTGGCGCTGGCTCGTGAGCCCGGTGCCGTGAACGAGGACGCCGAGGCGCTGCGCACGCTCGACCGTTTCGCCGACAACCTCGCCTGGCTGGCAGGGAAGCTCGTGGGCTAGCAGGGGCGTTGGGCGGCGTGTGCCAGGTGGGGTTCCCGAGCGGCGATGACGTCCGTCCGTCCGGCGGACGGGGGTGTTGGCACGTCGTTCCGACCGCCTGTTGAGTCTGCGTGGCGGTGAGTGGGGGTGTCCAACAGCCTGCGCGGGTATGAACACCGGAAGACGTAGTGGGTGGGTCGCCGTCCTTGTCATTGCGTTGGGGCTCGCGGGCGCCGGTCTGCTGCTCCTTCGTCCGGTTGCAGTGGAGGAGAAACCCACGGCGGCGCCGCCGTCCGGCGTGCCCCATCCTACGCCGCCGGCGGCGGCCGCGCCCCCGCCCGTGGGTGCCGGGGCGACAGTGGCTCCGGTCGATCGGGGCGACGCAAGCCGGAGCGCCGAACGGTGCGAACGCTCGTCGCTGCCCGTGGATCCCATGGTTTTGCCAGCCGCGACGAA
>JAEXPG010000485.1 GCA_023447015.1 Verrucomicrobiota bacterium | reverse complement strand
GGAAGCGGCCGTCGTTATCCATCGGGTTGTTGTTGTACCGATAGCGCGTGAGGCGGCGCAGCTTGGCGTCCTTCCAGAAGGAGTAGCCGCCGGCGGTCTGGGTAACCATGCCGAAGTACTCGTCCTGGCCGAGGTAATTGAGCCACGGCAGGGGAGTGTCGGGGCGCGTGATAACGAATTCGCGTTGGGCGTCGTCGAAGTGACCGTATTTAGCCATAAAACCGGGGGGTCTGATGTAGGGAGCGGAGTGGAAACGAGGAACAGATCAAGGAGGGCCCCCCGCAGCAAAGCCAAGATGCGGCATGTGCATTAAGGGGGCGATTGGGCGAAGTGGATCGATTAGGGCGGAGGGCGGGCGGAAGCCAAGCGCGGGGTGGCCGGCTAAAACGATAGAGTCAGGAAGGCGGGGGCGGAAGGATGCGCAGGGAATGCTCCCGCGCAACGTCCGGAGTCTCGGGAGCCCCGCGCGGGGTGTAACCACGTCGGGCTCGACACGTCATACTCCCCAGTCTTTTGATACCGGCCGGTGGCAGTCGAATGGGACAACCCTCAGCTTTCCAACCATGAGAACCTCTCTTTCTACCCTTGGGGCAGCAATGCTGGCGACGGTGGCGTTCGCCTCGGACATCACCCTTACCGACGGACGTGTGCTGCGGGACGCCACGGTCCAATCGCAGACTCCGCGCACGGTGGTCGTCCGGCATGCGACCGGAATGACCTCGGTGCCGAAGACGATGCTGCCGCCCGAGCTGCAACACCAGTACCCGGTCGACGAGGCCGCCGCGGCGGAAGCCGACCGGCAGGCTGCCCTCGCGCAGGAACAGGTGCTGGCACGACAGAAGGAGAAGGCCGAGGAGTTCGCGCGCGCGAAGGAGGAGCGCCAGAAGACGGGGGTATCCTATGAGGAGGAGCAGGCCAACGAGGCCAAACGCCGCGAGACGGAACTGGCGACGGTCCGGTCCGGGGCGTCCTCCTGCGCCGAGCAGTACTTCGAGCACGAGTTTGATCGGAATTCGTTCTATGATCGCAGTTGCGAGGTGACGCTTCTCGACATGCGGCCCGCGGAGGGTTGGCAGCAGCGCTGGTTTGTCACCGGGCGGGTGATCATCCGCTACTACAAGCCGTATGCGGACGAGACCCCCAGGGAGGTGCGCGAGCGCAACCCCGGCATGTCGGCCAAGGAGGCGCGCCGCGTGGTCGCGCGCGAGCGGTATATCCGGGTCGAGACCCGGGAGTTCGAGGGCTACTATTCGACCAACGGGGAACGCCCGTCGATCGACATCACCATGCGGTAGGGCGTCCGATTGCTGCGCCCTGGTGGGATGATGCCTGGCGCCCCCCTCCGGCTGAGGCGGGCGCACTTGGCCGTGTGCTATTTCGCGGTGGCGAAGTGGCGGGCGGCGAAGTCGAGGAAGGCGGGCCAGTCGGGAAGATCGGTGTGGCCGCCGGTGTGAAGACGGAACCCGAGGTCGCCGGAGATCAGCGCGACATCGGGGGCGGGCATCGCGGTGGTGCCGAGATCGGCCTTGCCGAGCAGGCGGTAGACCGGGCCGGCGGCCACGCAGGCCTGGAACATGCCGACCGGGTCGGGCCAGAGGTCCTCGGTGCCGCCGGTGATGAAGATTGGGCGCGGGGCCACGAGGGCGATGAGCTCGTGCTGGTCGATGGGGAGGCTGTTCCAGTTGCCGGCGTACTTGAGGAAGTTGCCGGCCATCCAGTGGTACTCGCCGCCCCAGGCCACGATGTCGACCGATTCGCCGTAATCGTGACGGTGGAGCTTGGCGCCACCTTCGCCGGAGCAGCTGGCGTAGGCGGCGGCCCAGCGCGGCTCGAGCGCGGCGGCGAGCAGCGCGGTCTTGCCGAAACGCGAGTGGCCCTCGACGGCGAGATGGCGGGCGTCGACGGCCGGGTCGGTCTCGAGGTAGTCGATGACGCGGCTCAGGCCCCAGACCCACGCGGCGAGTGCGCCCCACTGCTCGGGTGAGCGCGGACGCCCTTCGTTGACGAGGCCGACGATGCCCTCAGTCAGGCCGGCGCCGTTGTCGGCCTGCACGGCGTAGGGATCATAGGTGGCGTAACCCCAGCCGCGGGCGAGGACGAGTTCCTCGGCGGTGGGGCCGGGCGGTTTCGGGAAGCCCGGGGGCATCTTGAAGTCGCCGATGCCGACCATCACGGGCACGGGGCCGGTGGCGTTGGCGGGCAGGTGGAGCTTGAGGATGATGGCGGGCTTGGCGGCGGGGTGCTTCGCGTTGTCGATCCAGCCGATGATCGTCTTGTCCACCACGGTGGCGCCGCGGGTGCCGGTTTCCACCACTTCGAAGGTGACCTTCGGCGTGACGGCGGGAATGCGGCCGTAGATCTCGCGGGCGAAGAGCTCGAGCAGTTCGGGGCGGCGCTGCTTGGTCCAGGTGGCGGCATCGGTCACGCGCTGGCCGCCGGCGAGGACGAGCGGATCGGGCAACGGGCCGGCGTCGGCCTTGGCGAGGTCGTAGTTGGTCCAGTTGCCCCAGGGGGAGCGGACGTAGAAATGTCCGGCGGCGTCGGTCCAGCCGTTGGGGTTGTTGGGCGGACGGGTGAGGCCGGCGGGGCGTTTCGGGTCGGTCTCCTCGGGCGGAAGCTGGGCGGCCTCCTTCACGCCGAGCAGATCCATGAGGCGCTGGCGGTCGGCATTGGCGAGCTGCTCCTGGTGCTGCCGCTCCTCTTTCGAGAGGAACCACGGCGCGGGCGGCGGGGTGGGCAGTGGCCTGGTGGAGGCCGTGGTCGGAGTCTCGGCGGCCGCGAGCGCGAGCGGTGTGATCGCGAGGGCGAGTGGGAGAAGAACGGGGCGCATCGGGCGATAGATCCGAGGGGAAGGTCGCGAGCGTGTTATTGGCGGAGGATCTTGGCGGCCCAGTCGGCGGAGGAGGGGAAGTCCGGCGTGGCGAGGGTGCCGGCGGAGTCGGCGGTGAGGGCGACGGGGCCGTGCCATTGGCCGGCGCGCGGGTCGAACCACGTCCAGCGGTAGGTGGCGCCGGGGGCGAAGCCGGAGATCCGGGCGGGGACGGCTTTGGTTTCGAAATATACGAGGGCGAAATCGGCGGCGGGGTTGCGCAGGAGGAAGGACCAGCCGTCGAGGCCGTCGGCGAGCGACGCCGGGGCGACGCGGGGGGTGAGGGCGGCCGGCACGGGGGCGAGTTCGCGGTAGCGCACGCCCTCGGAGAGGACGAAGGTGCGCAGGTGCTGCATCTGTGCGCCGGAGCCGTAGCGCAGCGCTTCCCAGATGAAGGGGCGCCAGCCCTCGGGTTCGCCGGTGCTGGTGATGTCGTAGGCGGCGGTGCCGTGGACATGGCCGGCGAGGCCGCCGGAGAGGACGGAGCCGTACATCTGCGCGCGGGCGAAGTAGCAGTCGCGGGCGGAGCCGGCGGGCGGCGTTTCGCCGCCGGGGCGGTTGATGGAGTGGTTCCAGCCGGTGTAGTAG
>JAEXPG010000496.1 GCA_023447015.1 Verrucomicrobiota bacterium | reverse complement strand
GGATGAGGTCGATGATCTCGTTGAATTCGAGGTCTTGCATGCCGGTGAAATCGGGGCCGGGAGGGGTAGCATAGTCCCCGCCGGTGCGCAACCGGCATGAACAAGGGCTCGCCGCCCGGGGCCCGGGGCAATGGCCGTCCGCCGCAGATGGCACTGGGGTCGACCGATCAACCCGGCCCGCCAACCCGCGGCAGCGTCTCGAACCGGTAGCCCTTCCCTTTCAGGTACGGGATCAGCCGGTCCAGCACCTTTGCGGTCCTCGGTCCGCGCGCGGCCGTGTCGTGGAGGATGATGATCCCGCCGTCGGCCACCAGCTGCCGGGCGAGCCACGCGATCGTCCGGTCGTCCTCCAGCAGGTGGTCGAGCGGATAGATCGCGCCGGCGAAGAGCGGATACCCGGCCTCCCTCACGACGCGGGCCTGTTCGCGCGTGATCGCTCCGCCCGGCGGCCGGAACGCCACGATCGGGCCGAACGCGCCGATCCGCTTCTCCGCCTCGCGAAAGTCCGCCGCGAACCGGTCCGCGGCGCCGCCCCCGCGCCCGGGCCCGCGCCCACGCCCCCGAGCCCCTGCGTCGTCTTCATGTGGTGCCCGAGCGCGTGGCCGTCCCCCACGATGCGCCGCATCGCCTCCGGCTCGATATGGGCGGACACGACGAAGAAGCTCGCCCGCACCCCGTGCCGCTTCAGCACCTCCAGAAGCTCGCCGGTCGCCGGCGACGGGCCGTCGTCGAGCGTGAGATAGAGGGTGTCCGCGGCGCCGCCCACTCGATACTGCAGGTCCGGGTCGATGGTGTGCAGCGCCACCGGCAGCAGGCTGGCGCAACTGGAGAGCAGCAGCCCCGCCGCCGCGAGCAGGACCGCGCACGCGACGAGTGTCCGATATCTGGAACACCGTAGGATCACCACGCTACGAATAGCCGCCGATTGCGCTGCCGCCACCCGCAAACCCGGCCGCCCCCCGCGATCATCGCCCCGCGCTACGAAATCCCGCGACCCTCGCCCGGCACCGCGGAGCCGGCCAGCGGATGCTCCGCCGCCAGCCACTCGGCGACGGGCCGGCCGCCCTGCAGATGCTCGACGATGATCCGTTCGCAACGCTCGGGCGTGACGCCGCCATACCAGACACCCTCGGGATAAACGACCAGCCACGGCCCTCCGCGGCAGATGCGCAGACAGGCGGCCCGAGTTCTCAGCACGGGAATCCCCGATTCCTTCAGGCGGCGTTTCAGGAACGCCCAGGTCTCCTGCCCAACCTCCGTCGTGCAGCAGTCCGGACCGACACAGAGAAAGACATGCCGGCGGGCCGCGCCGAGCCCCATCGCGGCAAACGCGGTTTCGGCAGACGGCGCGGGGTTGCCCGACATGCGACGCGGTTTGCTCACGGCACGCGGATGACCATGAACTTCACCGGGGCTCGGCCGCAGTTGTGCAGGCCGTGGGTGACGTGCTCGGGGCAGAAGACCGCCGACATCGGGCCGACCTTCCGCGTCTCCTCGCCGAGGAGCACCTCGGCCTCGCCCTCGAGGACGTAGAGAATCTCCTCGCCCGCGTGGGCGTGCGGCGGATGCGGCGACTCCCCGGGATTGATCACCGAGACGTGCATCCGCAGCTGGCGCGCACCGCAGGCCTCGTCGACAAACGGCATCTTCAGCCCGCGCTCATGCCGGAAGGCGCGATGCTCATCCCAACGCAGGATGCAGGGGTGATCGGCGTGTTTCATGCCGGGAGGCTATACGGCCGCTCCGGCGCCGCCAATCCCGCGGCGCCAACGTCGGAAAGAAAACGAGCCGGGGAAGAACCCGGCTCGGCGCCATCAGCGGAGCTCCAGCTCAATGCCGCGGGCGGTGCTGATCGGACTGATTCTCGTTGGAGTCGTCCTTGGGCTGCGGGGCCGGACCGCGCTCGCCGCCGGAACGACTGCGGTCGGAATCATCGCGGCGCGGCGGCGGGTCGTGGCGCGGCCCGTCATGGCGCCGGTCCTCGCGTCGGATCTCGTTGCGCGAAGGTTCCTGCACTCTCGGGCGCTCCACCCGGGGCGACGGAGGCTGCTGCATCTGCCGCTCGTTCTCGCGCACCCGCTCGCGGCCCTGCCGCATGGAATGGGGGACCTCGGTCGGGCGCGGCGCCGGCTGCACCTTCGGCGCTTCGTTGCGCTCGACCGGCGCGACGGGCGGGCGGGTGACGACGGCCCCATGGCCGGGGATGACGTTGACGTGGGGCCGCGGCGCGGGCGGGTTGGCCGAGGGCGCGGGCGGCACCGACGGCTGTGGAGGAGGAGCGACCACTCGCGAATGATCCCGATGGTGCTCGGAGGGAGTCGCCGGACGCGGCGGGCGCGACGGACCGGCGGGCGCCGCCGGAACCGGCGGCCGCACCACGGTGGTCGGCCGGTCCACGCGAGGCGGATTGCCGCCGCGGTCATGGTCACGATCACGACTCCAGTCGTGACGATCACGGCGGTCCGACGGGCGCGCGACCTCCGGTCGGCGGTCATCGCCCCGATTCACGTCGGGGCGGCGGCCGTCGTTGCGATCGCGATCGCCGACATGCGGTCGAGCTGGTGTGTGGTCGCTCCGGGACGCATCGCCACGCCCCCAATCAGGATGGCGGTCCCTCTGCCAACGATCGGGCCGATGCTGGCGACGATCCTCACGCCAGCGGAGGTCGCCATAGCTGTTGTGCCGGCGGGGCGGCGGACAGACGCGCACGTGGCCGCGATGCCACGGGCTGTCCCACGCGTCGAACCAGATGGGGAAGAACGCCCCGAACCCGATATAGGTGAAGGTGGTCGTCTCGTAGAAGTCGTCCTCGATGATGCCACCCGGCCAGCGGTAGTAGTCACCGCCGACGGCGCTCAGGCTGTGCGCGGAGTACGTGTTGACGACGGTCCACTCCGCCGGGTTCTCGGGATTGCGCCGCTCGAGCACGGCGTGGACGAGGTAGTCGGCGTCGCGCGGCTCGTCGACCAGCACCGATCCCCGCGAGGAGAGGTAGTCGGCGAGCAGCGCCCGGACCTCCGCGCGCTCCTGCGGCGTGGGTTCGCCGCCACGGAATTCCATCACCAGGGCCACGCGACTGGCCGCCGGTAGCGTGGTCCCGGAATAGGTGGGCACCGTCGAGACGGTGCGGTACTCGGTCGCACAACCGGTGGTCAGCAGCGCGAAGGCGCCAAGCACGCTGAGGGCGACGGGAGAAAGCGTTTTCATGGGGTGGAGACTGCCGCTCGAGGGAGCGGGACGAACCGCTGATTTCAAAGGTTTTGGAGGGAGGCGGGACGAACCTGACGAAAGCTGGGACAAATGACGGGGAAATTGGTTCAACGGTTACCCCGCCGGGCGACCGGCACCACCACAATCCCGAGGCCCAGCCCTTGCCCCGCAGCGGGCCGCCGGCCAAGGTCACAACGGCCACCCCCCAAAAAAAGAATGCTCCCGCTGATCCTCCTCGGCCTCATGCCCGCCACCACGCTCGGCACGGCCGCCCTCAACTGGCTCGCGTTGATCCCGTGGCGCCGCAACCGCCACGAACCCTGGCCGGAACAAGCCCGGCGCCTGTGGCCCGTGGTCGTGGCCGCCCAGTCGACGATCTGGATCCTGCCGCTGCTCACGATCTTCGCGCTCGCTCTGCTCCGCCCCGGAACCTCGATCTGGGCGCTCTTCGGCACCGGCATCGCGGCTCTCGCGGGTGCCCTGGCCGGCACACTGCCGCTCAACCGAGAGGTGTTTCCACGACTCGGCTGGGCTGAGCTGGTCCGGCAATGCGGTATCGGATTTTGCCTACGTCTCCTGCTCTGGGTCGTGCTCGGCGGAGCGGCGGTGGCCATGCCCGAGCGGTTCGGGTGGTCCGCGTCCGCCCTCGGCGCGGCGGTCGTTGCGCTTCAGTTCTTCTGGGCCCGCTCGGGCTGGCTCCGCCTCGGCCGGCCGCTCGGGTTGTTCGTACCGGCTCCCGAACGGCTCCAACGCATCGTCGCCGGGGTGGAGTCCAGAATGGGCATCGCCTGCCGCGGCGTCTGGGTCATCCGTCTCGGCCTGTGCCAGGCACTGGCCCTGCCGCTCTCACGGGAGCTCGCCTTCAGCGACCGCCTGCTGGAGGTGATGTCCGACGAGGAGATCGCCGCCATCTGCGCCCACGAACTCGGCCACCTCACGGAGTCGCGCGGGACACTGCTGCTGCGCCTTGTCCGAGGGATGGCCTTCCTGCCCTGGATCTTCATCGTCCCCTTTCTGCACACCTTCGGCGCGCTCGGCTTCTACCTCCCGTTGCTCGCGACGCTGCTCGTGCCGCGGGCCACGGCCGCCTTCGTGCAACGGCTCGAGACTCGTGCCGACAGGATCGCGATGGCCAACGAAGCCGACGGCGGCGTCTATGCGCGCGCCCTGCTGCGCCTGAGCGAGGATAACCTCACGCCGGTGGTGTTCCCGGGGAAGGGCCTCACCCACCCACACACCTACGACCGGGTGCTCGCGGCCGGCGTGACGCCGGATTTCCCGCGCCCCAAAGCCCCGGCCAAGATGGCCTGGCACGGGCGCCTCCTCGCCGGGGCCCTCGGCCTGCTGCTCGCGATCTTCGCGATGCAGCAGATCGGCTGAGGCCGGCGCGCAACGCGCGGAGCACGGCGGATCAGGTGGTGGCGAGCAGCTTGCGGAGGACGTCGTCGACGAGCTTGGGGTTGGCCTTGCCCTTGCCAGCCTTCATCACCGGGCCCTTGAGCGAGTTGATCGCCTTCTCGTTGCCGGCCTTGTACTCGGCCACGGCCTTCGGGTTGGCGGCGATCGCCTCCTGACACCACTTTTCCAATTCACCGGTGTCGTTGC
>JAEXPG010000490.1 GCA_023447015.1 Verrucomicrobiota bacterium | reverse complement strand
CGGTGGCGCCCTGGCTGTCGCCCCAGCCGCCGAAGGAAAAATCCGCGGCCGTGGCCGGGGCGGTCCGGAATGTCTGGTCCGGCGTGGTCTGCGCGCTCCGGCGAACCCGGTAGTGGTAGGTTGTGCCGGACTGGAGCCCGGTGAGCACGGCTTTGTGCACGACTGTGCCGGCGGAGGTGGCTGTGGCGGTGCTGCTGCGGATCGTGCCGTACGCGGTGCTGGTTCCGTACTCGATCGAGTCGGTGGCGGGCTGATCGGTTTCCCACATGACCGTGACGCCGTCGGTCTTCACGTTCTGCAGGTAGGGCAACGTAAGCAGCGAGGCGGAGCCGCCGGCGGGCGCGAGACTGCCGAGCGAGGCAACCTCGGCGTCGCTCAGTGCCTGATCGAACAAGGCGAGCGAGGCGAGGTCGACCGGCAGGCGTTCCCCATCCTCGTCGGCGAGGAGGAGCAGGCGTGAGAGCAGGGCGAAGCGGCCGTCGACCACGCCGGGGTTGCCGCGGAGGACCAGCTGGCCGTCGAGGTAGACATCGTAGCAGGTGCCGTTGTCGACCACGAGGGCGAGGCGGTACCAGCGGTCGGGTTTCAGTGCCGTGGCGCTGTAGCCGGGGGAGCCGATGCCGACGCTGCCGGCGGAATTGAGGAAACAGTCGCCGTCGTCGGTGTTGGCCGGGGTGGTTTGGATGAGACTGTTGAATTTTCCGAGCGCGGGCACGCGGAGGTCCATCACGACGGTCCAGCGGTTCACGGCGGTGCCGCCGCCGTTGGCGACGATGCCGTGGTCGACGGAGAGGAAGTCGGTCGCGGCGAAAGTGCGGGCGCCGTCGGCTTTGCCGGGACCGGCGGAAGCGCCGGGCGAGCCGGTGACGGCGAGTGGCTGGCCAATCAGCGCGGCATAGGGCGCGAGGGGATTGTCGAAGGTCCAGAGACCGACGGGCAACGGGGTCGCCTGGACGTGCAGCACCACGGGCGCGCTGGCGGCGACACCACCGGCGTTGCGCACCGTCACCGTGAAGGTGGCGCCATCATCCGCCAGGGTGGCGGAGCCGATCGTGTAGGTGGGGCCGGTGGCGCCGGCGAGGGCGATGCCGTTGCGGTACCATTGGTAGGAGAGGGGCGCGCCACCGGAGGCTTCGACGGCGAAGGTGGCCGGGAAGCCGTTGGCGACGGTCTGGTCAGCGGGCGCGAGCGGAAGCGTGGGCGCAACCACTGCGGCGTCGAAGACGGAGGCACGCCAGAAACGCCGCGCGGGCGTGGCGGTCCCGGCGGCGACCACGGTCGTGGAAAGACCGGAGCCGGTGCCGGTGAACGACTCCGGCAGCCACGTCCAGGTGGCGAGGTCGGTCGAAGTTTCGAGGTAGTAACGTTTGCCGGTTTCGCCCGGCCAGTGGAGGACGAGGTTGCCGGTGCCGTCGCGTTGGAGCGTTGCGGGGATGGTGCCGCTCTCCACGGCGGCGGCGCCGCTGGCGAACGCTGCAGACGCAGCGGCGAGAAGAACACTTGGGAGAATGAGGTGAGTCCGCGGATGCATGGGACGGCGTGGGGCTTGATCGGCGATTTCGCCGTCCCGGCGATCCGGCGGCAACCTGCGACCGCGGAGGAGCGGCGGGGGCGTCCAATCTTACTTCCGCTTCACGGAACGTGCGCGAGCCTCGGGCCCGGTGACTGCGTGTTGGCGCCGGAGTGGGCGCACAAATGGTGCTTGCTGTTGGGCACCGCGCTGAGGTGGCCCGGCGGAGGAGACGGTTCGCCCCCCCCCCGGCCTACAGGAACCGGCGTTAGTCGAACCCCTCGTGCGGATTCGCGTCTGCTCCAGAAGTCCCTTCCGGCTCGGGCCTCAGCTCGACGGTGCCCGCGAGAGGATCGCGATGGCATCCTTGCAGCCGCCGGAGGCGACGAAGGCGGAATGTTCGTCGATCGACGTGAAGGTCCTTCCGCACAAGTCGCGGCAGAGAATCTTGCCGCCAGTGGCGGTGAGAAAGTCCTTCAGCACCTTTCGGGCGTACGGGTTGTTGTAGGAGGATTTGCCGGGATGGTCCTTCAGGTAGGCCTTCGAACGGAGCCACACGGCGACGCCCAGCGCTCCGCAGGCGTTGCCGGATAGCCCGACGCCACCGGCGAAACCGGCGACCATCACGGCCTCTTCCCTCGTGGCGCCAAGCGTCGTCGCGAGCACGGTGGCGCAGCTCATCGGCGGCAGGGAGTTGGCGGTCGGACGGGAGAGGGTGTTGCGTGCGGTCCGGCACGCCTCGGGCGTCCATGCGTCGGCGACTTCCAGACAGGACCGGTTGAGGTGGAGGAGGAACTTCACCATGAAGGCGAAGAGATCGACCTTCTTCGTGAAGTCGTGGCCGCACACATCGCGGCAGTTGGCGCTTCCGTTCCGCGAGGTGTAGGACTTCACCAGGTCCCGCGAGGCCGAGATGGCCGCCGCGATGGCGCGGTCGTTTTCCCCGTGCTCGCGGTGCGCCTGGATTCCGGCGGCCATCGTGGATCCCCAGACCATGCCGCACTGGTGCCCGTTGAGGAGGAGGCCGCCGGCGAACGGATCCAGGGCCTTCTCGTGCTCCGGCCGGTTGTGGCCGAACTCGCGGTTCACCAGGAAGCAGAGCGCCTGCGAACAGGATCCCTTCTTCATGAAGATCTTCTTGGTGTCGTTGGGGGCGGGTATCGTCTGGTCCATCGAGGTTGTTCCCTGGTCGGCCTTCGAGTTTGCCACTCTTGTGCGGGTACCTGGTGGTGCTTTCGACAGTATTCTTGGAGAGGGGGAGGGGGACGGTCCGAGCGTGTTGTGGCCTTCGGCGAGCTCGGCGTCCGCCCTCGCGGCGGCCTGCCTGGCTCGAACGGGGGCAGCGCCGAAAAGTACCAATCCTACCGCTAGAACGGATCGCCTATTGAACTGCGGCGATGCTGTCCCACGATGGCGCCCCCATGCATTCCCCTATGCGTTTCTGCCTGCTCTTGGCGTTCACCTCCACCGCCGGTCTCCTCGGCGCCGATGTCGCCGTGAAGGTGACCGACAAAAACTACCTCGATGACCGGGGTTTCAGCGTGTTCCTGTACGACAGCACGTACCACCCGGTCTTCGTCGACCAGAAGAACACGGCGATGGAGATGATCCTCCACGGCCGGCGCATCGCCACCAACGGCGATGTGCGGCTGATGCCGACACCCGAACAATGGGACCTGGTGGCGACGCTCAAGGGCCGCCAGGCCGACAAGGCGACCAGTCGGCTCACGGCCGACCTCGCGTTCCCGACTTTCGATCTCAGCTACACCCTCGAGGTCGCCGCCGAGCCCGGCGGCGTGCGGGTCAGCATCAACCTCGACAAGCCGCTGCCCGAGAAGCTGGCCGGGCGGGCGGGCTTCAACCTGGAGTTCCTGCCCTCGATCTACATGGGCAAGGCGTACCTGGTGGACGGCGCCAAGGCGGGCCTCTTCCCGCGCACGCCCGAGGACCCGATGATCAAGGTGCTGCCGCTGGCCGACGAACCGAAGAAGGCGTACTACCTCGAGGATTGGGACAAGGCCAAGGGCTACACGCAGCCGCTGCCGTTCGCCTCGGGCAAGACCATCACTCTCGGCGTCGATGATGCGGAGGCCCGTCTCAGCGTCACCTCGGACACCGCGGACCTCATGCTGTTCGATGGCCGCAGCCGCGCGCAGAACGGCTGGTTTGTGCTGCGCTCGCTGATCCCCGCCGGGAAGACCAAGGACGCAATCGTGTGGCATATCCGGCCCGACGTGATCCCCAACTGGACGCGCTCGCCGGTGATCGCGCACAGCCAGGTCGGTTACGCACCGAACTTCTCCAAGGTGGCGGTGCTCGAACTCGACCCGAAGTTCAGCGGCCCCCAGACGGCCAAGGTGCTCCGCCTCATGGAGGACGGCTCGTTCAAGCAGGCGTTCGAGGGGCCGATCACGCCGGCCACCCCGTGGCTGCGCTACGTATACTCCAAGTTCGATTTCACCCAGGTCCGCGAGCCCGGCCTTTATGTGATCGAGTACGCCGGACAGCGCACGGCGACCTTCCCGATCGCCAAGGACGTCTACGCCGACAGCTGGAAACCCAGCCTGAGCCACCACCTCGCGGTGCAGATGGACCATGTTTCCGTTCGCGAAGGCTACCGTGTCTGGCATGGCGCATCCCACCTGGATGACGGCATCCTTGCCCCGGTCGTCGGCGAGCAGTTCGACGGATGGAACCAGGCCACGGCGACCGATGGCAAGTTCAAGGGCGGCGACCGCATTCCCGGCATCAACGTGGGCGGCTGGTACGATGCCGGCGACTTCGACCTCGAGGAGCCGGCGCAGCTGAACGTGATCCAGAGCCTCGCTCTGGCGTACCGCGAGTTCGGCATCCAGCTCGACCAGCTTTCGGTCGACGAGGCCGCGCGCGCGGTCGAGCTGCACCGGCCCGACGGCACCCCGGATGCGGTCCAACAGGTCAAGCATGGCGCGTCGTACATCCTGGCGCAGTTCCGCGCCTTCGGTCATTCGATCCGCGGCACCCATGAGCCGGATCTGCGCCAGTATACACACCTGGGCGATGGCTCGACCAAGACCGACGGCCGCATCTACGACCCGAACCTCGGACTCAACGAGGTGAAGGGCGACTTCTCCGGCCGGCCCGACGACCGTTGGATCTTCTCCACCACCAACCCGTTTTTCCAATGGCAAGCCGTGGCCGCGCTCGCGGGGGCGGCCGACACGCTGAAGGGGTGGGATGTTGCCATGGCGAAGGAGTGCCTCGAAACGGCGATCAAGACCTGGAACGACGAGAAGGCCCACCCGACGCCGACGGCCAAGGGCGGGTGGAACTTCGGCGGCGATCCGGATGCGGCTCCGGCCGCCGGCGTGCTGGCGGCATCGCAGGGCACTGTCACGGGCGTCCAGCCCGCGTCATCGCAACCGGCCGCTTCGGCCGCGACCCCGAGTCCGGCGGCACCCGCGCCGGCTGCTCCTCCGGCCGCTTCGCGGTGGGCGCGCTTCCGTGTCGGAATGGACTGGGCTGCGGCAGTGGAGCTGACCATCGCCACGAAGGGTGCCGAGCCCTACAAGTCGCGCCTGAAGGAGCTGCTCCCGCAGATGATCGAGGCCGAGCAGATGGAGTTCCGCGGGTGGATGGCCGTCCGCGCGCTGTCTTACCTCGACGCGAACGAGAAGTCCCAGCTGCGCGAGGCGGTGAAGACCTACATGGCTGGCTTGGACAAGGAGCTGGACGCCACTCCGTTCGGCGTTCCCCCGAGCCTGCGTCTGTGGGGCGGCTCGGGCGAGGTCATGGAGATGGCGATCCGGATGTACTTCCTGCACAAGGCGTATCCGGATCTGGTGAGCCCCGAGTACACCCTTCGCGCGGTGAACTACATCCTCGGCACGCATCCGGCATCCAGCACCTCGTACGTGGCGGGCGTCGGCACCGTCGCGAAGACGAAGACCTACAGCTTCAACCGCGGCGACAACGCCTACATCCCCGGAGCCGTTGTCCCCGGCTACGTCATCATCAAGCCGGACTTCCCGGAGTGCCTCGACGACTTCGGCTTCCTCTGGTTCGAGCACGAGGCTGTCGTGGCCGGCTCTGCGAGCTGGGTCGTCGCGGGCAACGCGGCCGACGCCATCGTTCGCGCGGCGCAGCACTGACGGTTCGCGGCTTCCCGGGAGGCCCGTCCATCACGTCCCCGCGGGAGCTCGACCAGTTCGGGCTCCCACCGGGAAATGCGGGAACGGACGGAGCTGCAAATTGACGTGGCGGTGCCTGCATGGTGCTGCCGATACCGGCTTGGTTGCAGGGCCCGGGAGATTGCGCGTTCGGCACGCACCGCTCGTGAGCGGGGCGTGCGGATCGGCGCCGAGCGCGGTCCCGTACTCAATTCTCGGGACAAGTAACCGATGGGGGTATCTCCAACCGGCCGCTGCCTGGTGGCGGCGTCCAATCTGTCGAACCCCCATCTCTTCCGCCATGAGACTTCGATTCCTTCTCCCCGCCCTGATTGGTGCGGGCGTTTTCTTTGCAAGCGTCGACCAAACCTACGGAGCTGAGCCGCCGAAGAAGCTCGTCGTGGGTTTTGCCCAGACTGGGGCGGAAAGCGCCTGGCGGATTGCCAACACCGAGTCGATCAAGGCCGAGGCGGAGAAACGCGGCATCGAACTCCGTTTTGTCGATGGCCAGTCCAAGCAGGAGAACCAGATCGCGGCCCTGCGGTCGTTCGTGGCCGAGAAGGTGGACGCCATCATCCTGGCACCGCTGGTCGAGACCGGTTGGGACGAGGTCCTTGGCGCGGCCAAGCAGGCCGGGATTCCGGTCGTGATCATGGACCGCAAATTGCGGGTGGAGAGCGACGACCTGTACGAGACCTTCATCGGCTCCGACTTCCTCGGGGAAGGCCGGATGGCGGCCGAATGGTTGGTGCAGCACTCCGGGACCAAGACCAAGATCGTCGAGCTGCAGGGCGAGCCCGGATCCTCTGCAGCCGTGGAGCGGCGGCGAGCCTTCGCCGCGGTGCTGGCGGAGAACAAGAAGTTCAAGATGCTCGCCTCGCAACCGGCCGACTTCCAGCGGGCGAAGGGTCGGGCGGTCATGGAGGCGCTGCTCGCCCAACAGGGGCGGGAGATCGAAATCGTCTACACCCATAACGACGACATGGCCCTGGGCGCCATCGACGCGATCGAGGCGGCGGGCCTGAAGCCCGGGCAGGACATCCTCATCGTTTCGATCGATGCCCTGAAGGTCGCCGTGCAGGCGGTGGCGGACGGCAAGATCAACTGCACGGTCGAGTGCAATCCGCTCTTCGGGCCCAAGGTGTTCGACGCGATCGAGAAGATCCGGAAGGGCGAGGCGGTGCCGCGCAAACTCTTCAACAAGGACGAGGTGTTCGACGCGACCAACGCCGCCGCGGCCCTCCCGTCGCGGAAGTACTGAGCGCAGGTCGAAGCAGGGGCCGAGCGGCGGGTGTTACTACTGCTGCTCGGCGTAGTATCGCTTTTGGAGCGCGGCGATCTCGCGGTCGGATGCCTGCATCGCGGTGACGATCTTGTTGAACTCGTCCAGGTTGGCTTGGGTGTCCCAGACCACGACGCCGTCTTTCCCCCGCCAATGGCCCCACTGGTCGTGCAGGAGCTGAAGCGCTTCCTTGTACGCGCGGAAGGAACGCTGTTGCGTGCTCTGGACTGCGGCGAGGATGGTGAACTTCCGCGCGGAGGAGCCCTTGATCCCCTTGATCAGTCCGGCTTTCATCTGCGGGTCGAGCGGCTCGTCCTTGAGGATGCGGGTGGCGTCAGCCTCGAGCGTGGTGATGCGCTGGTGGAGCGCGACGCTCTTTGCGGTCAGTTTGTCGAGCTTCGCGATCCGCGCCCGGATCTCCTCCTGCGTGGTGGCGGTCGCGAGGCTCCACTCCGGGGACTGTTGGAATGCCGCCAGTTCCTCGGCGAAGGCGCCGCCCTCCTCGATGATCGGGTTGACGATCCGGATCGCGACCAGCATCGCGGCGCGATCGTCGGGGGCGAGTTTGGGCAGCGCCTCCTCCAGGGCTTGGCGCGCCTGCTGGCCCAGCTGCAATCGCTCGGTCGCGCTCGCCGAAACCGCCCGGCGCTGGAGTTCGCGGATCTTCTGCTCCATCTCGGCCATCGCCTGGGCGGACTCCCGGCGTTGCCGAAGGGATTCGCCAGCCCGCTCTGCGAGCCTGCCGAAGTTTCCGAAGATGCCGAGCAACCACACCACGAGGAGAATGATCGTGTGGCTGCGGGCGTTGCGAAACCGGCGTCCGATCGAGAACAGGGCGATGACGATCAGAGGGAAGAACACCATGCCGCCGATGATGTTGCCGAGCCGGTAGCTCAGGCTTGTCGCGGACGCTCCGAGGCCGGACGCGAGGATGGCGAGGGCGAGGGCGCCCAGCCCGACCAGTACGGTGGCGCCGATGAGGATCCCCCCTGGGCGCTTTGTGCCGGTCGTGGCAGAAGGGGGGAGCTCGGGCGGCAGCGGAGGAGGGGTGGGGGGTGTTTCCATGGCCGCATGGATCTGGGCGGAAGTGCGTCTGCGGCAACGAAGAAGTGGATGCGGTGTCCGCGGCGATCGGACGGCAACGGTCCGGAGTCGCGTGGGATCCTGTCGGCCTGTGCGGTGCGGGGACGGCTAGCGCGGCTTCGCCGAGACCGTCAGGCCGCGCATCGAATAGCTGAAGTAGACACCGGAGCCGTCGTCGAGCAGCTCGAGGACAGATTCCAGTTTGGCGTCGGTCGCGGTCATCTTCAGGACCGTCACCGCTTCGTCCACATCGGCGAAGACCACGGGCATCTTGGGCAGCAAGGTCGCCAGCACGTCCTTGAGCTTCTTCCCGGTATAGTCGCCCGAGACCTTCGCCTCGGGATCGATGCCCTGCTGCTTGAGCAGCTTGTAGAAGCACGTTGCCGATTCGAGCGCGGCGATCTTCTCGTCGATCGGCAGCGGTTCCGAGAAGAACCCTTTCTTCACGGAGACTGCGGCCACTTCCTGCCGCATGCCCCCGGAGGTGGAGGTGCCGCTTTCGTCGAGCTGGACCTCGGCCTTGCAGTCGTCGCTGATGGTCACCTTGGCCGCCGCCTGTGCGGAAGCGGTGAGGATCAGACACAGGATCAAAGTGCCCGTTTTCATGGTGTGTCGTCCCGTCTTGGGGTGGCGGATGAGAGCATGTCGCTGTATCCGGAGCAAGGCATTCGCTTCAACGGCACGGTCTGGCGACCGGGGTTGCTTTCTTGCCGGCGTGTCTTCTCGCGGCCCGCTGCTGGACCCGCTCCCGGTTCGCCCCGGATCGCGCTTCCGTCCGGACAATGCGCTGGACGGTGCGGGCCCGGCTGGGCGAGAGGCGTCGCGGCTCCGACGCGCTCTCCTTGCTTGTCATGGACCGGCGGGGCGGTCCGGCAAGGATCAGGAGACCCGGTCCTTGGTCCGGCTTGTCGGGTGGAGACGCCGTGCGAAACACGCGACCAGCCCGAGCGCCCCGATGATCGCTCCGGTTGTGGCCGGTTCCGGGATCGCCACGGTGCCGAAGGTGAAGTCGTCGATCGCCTCATAGTTCCGGTCGCTGGTCTGCGTGACGGTGATCGACGTGATGTACTCGTCGGCGGAGGTGACAAACCCGCAGAAACTCATCGTCGTTGCGCTCGCGTTGGTGGCGGAGAGCGAGTGGCCGAGGTTGGTGTAGGCTGTCGCGGTGACGGTGGTTGGATTGCCGAAATAGGCCCCCATCTCGAACGCTGCGGAAGTGGTGTAGCTCGGCGGGGTGATCGTGAGTCCCAGCCATGATTTGAGCCAGGGATCGGTATAGCCGGGGTAGCTCGCCATGTGCCAGCTGATGTCGCCGCTCGTCAGGTAGACCGAAGAGAAGGAGACTCCGGAGTAGGTCGAGGTGCTGGGCAGGTCGACCAATGAGCCCATCCAGTTGAAGTCGATGGTTGTGACCGGCGTGGTGAGCGCAGCCTGGAATGTCGCCTGCGAGTCATGGAGGGTGATTGCGGCGTGGGTGCTGGCGGCGCTGAGGGCGGCGAGGGTGACGGCGAGGCAGTGGTGGCGGAGGTTCATGGTATCGGATCGGTGTAAACGCGTAGTATCAGAGGAACGGAGGCACGGGAAAGAAAAGCCGCGAACACGAGGCGTGTGTTGCCGGGGGGCCATCGTCGCAAGTCTCCTCGACGTGGCGGAATAGCGGATTGGGAATTGCCTGACAGCTCCTCGCGCGGAGCAGCCGAGGCGCGGAGGAAGCCAGCGGATGATGGCGGACGGAGCGCGGACGACGGAAGGACGAGTGGGGACTTTGGTTGTGATCGGGTTGAAGGATCAGGGGGCGGCCTGTGCAGATGCGCCAAGCGGCCACCGTTTGCTCAAGGGTTGGGCGAGCCTCCTGGCCGAGTGATGCCGAGGGCGCAGGAGGCTTCGCAGGGGTAGGAGCGGAGGAGTCGTCCCTCGGCGTTGCTCACGCGACGCGGCGCTTCCGCAGGTGGCGCAGGCCGACCAACCCGAGAGCGGCGAAGCCCAGAACCGCCGCATAGGTCGAGGGTTCCGGAATCGCGGTGCCGTTGACGGTGTACTCGGGGCGGCTCCCGGTGTTCATGCTCCAGCCCGGGAAGATCATCTTGGTTGCGCCGACCGTCCACCCGTAGTCGCTCTCGGTGTTCGTGTCGGCGAAGCTGAAGCCGCTGACGTTGCCGGTGTTGGCCGTCATCATCATCCAATAGGAGTTCCCCCCCTGCAGGCTGCAAGGATTGGAGAAGGTGAAGGTTTCAACGTGGGCGTAGCCGTTTCCCGCTACGATCTTGGGCCCGGCCGAAGACAGGAGGCTGCCGATGTTGCCGCCGCTGTCGCTGTAGAAGGACAGCGTGAACGTGACACTCGCTCCGAGGTCGGTGTACAGCGACCAGTCGATGCTGTTGACGTTGTAGCTGTCCGCTCCGCCCACGGTGAGCAGGGAGGCGGCGCTCTGGTTGAAGGAGGTGAAGCTGCTCGAGGTTCCGGTCCCGAGGGTCGAAACCAGCACGTTGGCCCGAAGGACGGAGGTGGCGAGCGGCAGGGCGAGCGCTGCCATCCCAAGACAGAAGAAGCGTGATTTCATAGACAAGCAGTTGGGGTTTGCAGACAGGGGCGTGGGGCTTGTGCGCGGCATCATTGAAGTCCGAGCACGGACTGCAATGGGGAAACCGATGCACCTCGCCCCGCTCGCTTCGCCGACGGGGCGAGGCGGAAGCGCGCCTGATCCGGGAGCGGATCAACCGCCATGGTCGAGGCACCGCGGCCCACCCAAGCCACGAGGTCCGTCGTGGACCGTCGCCGGCGGAGCGCGGCGCACGGGCGAATGCCGGAGGCGGAGATGGCGTCCGGATGCAGGAACGCGGTGGAGGGCGACAGCGTGCGAAGGACCCCGATCGGAAAGCGGAGGACGGACGGTGGCGTCAACCCTGTCCGGAGGCGGGGCGATTCTCGGCGATCCAGCGGCGGGCTTCGTCGACGGTGCGGCAGACGCGCGTCCTCACCGAAGAGGGCTCGGCGTAGAGCTCCCACATGCGGAGCATGCCAAACACGAAGTCCTGCTGGCCCACGACGGCGAGCAGCATGGCGGGGTTGGCGCGGGCGGCATCGGCGTCCTGCAGCGCCAAGGTCCGCACCTGTTCCGCCGAGAGGTCGATATCGGTCGCGTCGGAATAGTCGCAGATCTGGTACGCGATCTTTCGGATCTGATCCGGGCTGGCGTAGATCCGGTGGTTGGCATTCGCGACGTCGTCGAACGTAACGCATCCGGAGCCCTTGAAAACGACACCGCCGTCGTCGAGAAAAGTCACATCGATGGGCATGGGAGCATCCTCCTGGGCCGTGGTATGGAGGGATTCGCCATGGTTGCCGAGACAGAACCGGCCGGAGGTCGGAGATGGCCCCGGGCGCGGGACGGTTGCCTTCGGTTGGGCGGGACGTAGCGGCGCAACGAACAGCGGACGGGCGGAGGTGCCGGGCCACAGGGGCCGGGTCCAGAATGCAGGACTCAGGAGACCGACCTGCCCCGATGGGCTTTCGGCTTCGGCCAGCAGACTCCCGCCTCCTGACTCCTCCCTCCGTCTCCTTCGCAGCGGTGCCTCGAGCGGGGGCGGCGGGCTCGCGCGCTCGTGTTGTCGGAAGTTCAGGCGGGTCTCCCTCTATCCGGTCGGTGTTGGGATGCGGTGGCGCCGCCGGGCCGTGGCATCATAGACCCGGTCGCGCCACGAGCGGGGCAGGGCGAGGAATAATGCGAGCAATGGCCAGGCGCCGGAGAGTCGGCGGCAGATCCGCAGTGCGGCGGTGGAGCGGGTGAACACGACGCCGTCCTCGATCAGCACGACGGAATCGAGCCGGTGGGGCGGAAGATGGTGCTGGGCGAGCAGTGTCTGGCCGGTGGCGGATTGCAGCGCGGTGAAGTGGAAACGCGCATGGCGGTCGCGCCGCTGAATGAACCGAACCACTTGCGCGCAGAACCCGCATTCAC
>JAEXPG010000483.1 GCA_023447015.1 Verrucomicrobiota bacterium | reverse complement strand
TCGCGGGTGTCGTCGTAGAGGTCGGCCGGGCCGCCCCAGGGCGGATCGCCGAAAAGAATGTCCGGCGGGGCGGCGGTGGCGGGCCAGCCGGCGAGGTAGTCGCTTTCGAGCAGGGTGATCGCCGCGTGGTGGGCGGCGGCGTTGGCGCGGGCGAGGTCGAGCGCCGGCGGGTCGATGTCGATCCCGGTCACGGACCATTGCGGGTGTTCGAGTTTTACCGACAACGCGAGCGTGCCGGCCCCGACTCCGAAATCCAGCAGCTGCAGCGGGCGGCCGAGGTGTGCCGCGAGGCGGGCGCCTTCGTCGGCGACAGTATCGACGAGGAGCGTGGCTTCCGGATCGGTGATGTAGGCGCGGCGGTCGACGCTGAAGCGCCGGCCGCGGAAGAACAGGAACCCGGTGATATAGGGCGCAGGTTCGCCGGCGGCGTGGCGGCGGCGCATCGCGGCGAGGCGATGTGCGTCGCCGGCGGCGGCGAGGACGAGCAGGGCGTCGCCCTGCGGATCGATGGCCGTTTCTCCGACGGCTGGTTCGGCTTCGGTGGTCGTGGTCATCCCAAGTAGCGCAGGGCGAGGACGGCGATGTCGTCGGACTGCACGTGGCCGGCAGTGAACGTGGCGACATCGCGGGTGACGGCGCCGACCCACTCTTCGGCGGTGGCGTCGGCGGGTTGTTGGGTGAGGAGGGTCTCGAGGCGGTGTTCGCCGTAGAAGGACTCGTCGGCGGCGACGGCCTCGGTGACACCGTCGGTGTAGAGCAGGAGCGTCTCACCGCGCTGGAGCTGCAGGGTGCGCCGGGTGTAGACGGCGTCGGGCATGACGCCGAGGGCGATGCCGTCGCCGCGCGGAAGCATGCTGGCCGGCTGGCCGGGCGGGCGATGGAAGGGCCGGTTGTGCCCGCCGTCCGAGTACACGACCTTGCCGGTGGCGAGGTTGATGATGCCGAGGAAGACAGTGACGAACTGGAACATCGCGTTCTGTTCGACGAGCTGGCGGTTGATCTGGGTGAGGAGGACCTCGGGGGTGTCGCGCACCTGGGCGGAGGCGCGGGAGCGCAGGATCGTGAAGGCTGCCGCCATGAAGAGCGCGGCCGCCATGCCCTTGTCGGAGACGTCGGCGATGACGAAGAGCCGGTGGTCGTCGTCGAGGTGGATCAGGTCGTAGAGGTCGCCGCCGGCCTCCTTGGCCGGTTTCATCAAGGCGTGGAAGTCGGCGCGGTTGCGGTCATCCGGGCAGGTGTATTGCTGCGGGAGCATGCTTGCCTGGATCTCGCCGGCCATGCGGAGGTCGGCTTGGATGCGCTCCTTGGCGGCGACGGTTTCGGTGAGCTCGCGGAGGTGACGCTGGAGCTGCTGCTCCATGGTGAGGAAGGAGGAGGCGAGCTGTCCGATCTCATCGTGGCGGACCGACGGCAGGCGCTCGATCTCGCGGCGCAACGGGGTGTCGGGCTCGGCGGAGAAGCCGGATTCGCCCAGCTGGTGGGTGTAGGAGGCGAGCGAGCGGATGTGGCGGGAGGCGCGGGTGCTGGCCCAGAAGCTGACCGCGAGGGAGAGAACGAAGCAGGCGGCACCGATCGCGAGGGTACGTCGGTGCGCGTCCTTGATGAGGAGACCGACCCACTCGTTGGGAACGCCGGCGCTGGCAATGAAACGGGTTCCGGTTTCCGTGACCAAGGGGATGAAGACCGTGTAGTAGACCGCCCCGGATTTCTCGGTGATGGTCTCCAACACCGTCGCGTTCTCGGCCCAGGCCCTGGCGATCTGCGGGGAGGCGGAGTCGTAGACGGACCAGTAGAGGGGAATCGTGCCGGTCGCGATATCCTCGGGCGCAGCATTGGTGGCGGTGCAGTGGAAGCCGCCGTCCATCATGGTGTAGGTGGACAGATCGTAGACACCCGACTCGTTGCAGAAGTCCTCGATGGTGGCGGCGACCTCGTGGTACTCGGCGGGGGTGATGGAATCCGGTCCGCAGGCGCGCTCAAGGTAGGTGTCGGGCAGGATTTCGGGCAGCTCGCGGGCGTAGGTTTCCATGAGCTGGCGAACGGCACGCAGGTTTTCCGCCTCGGCGTCCTTCCACCGGTCGGCGGTGAAGAGGGCGATGACGAGGGCGTTGAAGGCGCACATCGCCGCAAGGATCTTGCAGCGCAGACCGCAGCGGATGGTGGTCCCCCCTGGGATCGGTGTGACATTTCCGGTGCTCATCGTGGCGGGTTTTTCGGGTCTGGTTCAGGCGGACGCCGGCGAGGTGTCCCCGGGGGGAGCGGGGTCGTGAAACTATCCCAAGTAGCGGACGGCGAGGACGGTGATGTCGTCGGCCTGGACGTGCCCCTTGGTGAAGGTGGCGACATCCTCGGTGATCGTGGTCACCCATTGGCGGGCGGAGGTGTCAGGGGCGATGCGGCTGAGCAGCGCCTCAAGTCTGGGTTCGCCGTAGAAGGAGTCGTCGGCGGCGATCGCCTCGGTCACGCCGTCGGTGTAGAGCAGCAGGGTCTCGCCGGGCTGGAGCCGGAGGGTGTGGCGGAGGAACACGGCTTCGGGCATGACGCCGAGTGCAATGCCACCACCGCGCGGGAGCATGCGGGCCGGCTGGCCGAGCGGGCGGTGGTAGGGCCGGTTGTGGCCGCCGTCGGAGTAGACGACTTCGCCTGTGGCGAGGTTGATGATTCCCAGGAACACGGTGACGAACTGGTACATCGAGTTCTGGCGGATGAGCTGCTCATTGATCTGGGCGAGCAGGATCTCAGGCGAGTCCATCAACGCTGCGGAGGCGCGGGCGCGCAGGATCGTGACGGTGGAGGCCATGAAGAGGGCGGCGGGCATGCCCTTGTCGGAGACGTCGGCGATGACGAAGAGCAGGTGATCGTCGTCGAGATGGATCAGGTCGTAGAGGTCGCCGCCGGCCTCCTTGGCCGGCTTCATCGAGGCATGGAGGTCGATGCGCTTCCGGTCGGCGGGGGCGGAGTACTCCTGGGGAAGCATGCTCGCCTGGATCTCGCCGGCGATGCGCAGCTCGTTCTGGATTCGCTCCTTCGCGGTGGTGGTCTCGGTCAGTTCGCGGATGTAGCGCAGGAGTCGTTCCTCCATGGTGAGGAACGAGGCGGCGAGCTGGCCGATCTCGTCGCGGCGAGTTTCGGGCAGGCGCTGGATGGCGCGGCCGAGCGGGGTGTCGTGTCGGGCCTCGAAATTGGCGTCGCTCAGTTCGTGCGTGTAGGTCGCCAGCCAGCGGATATGGAGGGAGAAGCGGGTGCTGGCCCAGAAGCTGATGATGAAGAAAAGGAGGAAACTGCCGCCGCCGATCGCCAGGGTGCGCTTGAGCGACTGGGTGAGGACCGACTGGACGAAGCCGATCGGAAGGTCGGCGCCGGCGATGAAACGGGTGCCCGCAGCGGTGGTGAGGGGAAGGAAGAGCGTATAGGTGTGCGCCCACTCGTCGGATACCTCCTCGTAGACGGCGCTGTTCTCGTCCCAAGCCCGGTAGATCGCACGCGGGGCGGTCTTGTAGGTACCCCAGTAGCGCGCGAAGGTGGCGTTCGCCAGCTCCTCGGGTGTTCCGTTGGACGAGGTGCAGTAGAATGACGAGCCCTCCCGTGCATAGGTGTAGAGGTAGGTGAGCCCGGTGTCGCGGCAGTAGGCCGAGAGATCGTCGACGATGCCGCGGTACTCGGCCGCGGGGATGGCGTCCGGTCCGTGCGCGCGATCCAGGTAGCCGTCGGGGAGCATCTCGGGCAGGGCGCGGGCGCAGACGTCGAGCTGTTTGCGCAGACCTTCCATGATCCGCTGCTTCTCGGAGGCCCAGCGGTCGACGGTGAAGGCCGCGATGGCGAGCGTGTTGAACGCGGTCAGCACGAGCAGGATCTTGAAGCGGAGGCTGAATCGGATCCCGGTCAGGGGGAGGTCGCGGGGTGTAGTCGGAGTGGTGCTCATCGTGGCGAGGAGGAGGTTTCGTAGATGACCAGGAGTCCGCGGTCGCGGATGGAGAGGATCGTGGCGAGTTTTTCCGCCGCAGCCCCGAGCGGCTGGTCGGGGAACTGGCGGAGGTAGTCGCGGGCGAGCTGAAGCGATTCGGGCGCGAGGGTCCCCAAGGCGTCGCGGGTCGCGGGCGCGGTGGGCTGCGCCGGGGTCGGGAAGGTATGGTGGCGCTGTGGGCCAGCGACTCCGCCGGACACGACCGCACCTTTCTCGCAGGGAAAGACTGCGGAGAGGCGCGACCACGGGTCGACCGGCGGCGGTGCGGCGAGGCATTCGCCGAGAAGGAGATCGCGGGCGGAGTTGGCGCGGACGATGCGCTCGAGGAGGTCGCTCGGGGTGGCGGGCGGTGCGATCCGGCCCGCGGCCAGGCACCAGCAGGAATCGGTTGCGCGCAGCCCCCAGAAGTCCTCTGGGAATCCCCGGTTGATCCGGCGGACGACGACGTGCGGCGCGATGCCGGCCGGCGGCGGAGCGGCATCGCAGAGTTCCTGGCAGTCGGCGGCGGTGTCCTCCTGTCGGGGAAGGAGCTCGGCTTGGACAAAACGGCGGCGGGTCTGCCGGATGCCGTCCTGCAGGATCTCGCCGATGGACCTGAGGGTGTTGCCGAGGTCATTGAGTTCGGCGACCCGCACCTGCTCCCAGGCGCCGGCGTACTCGCCGCCGACGAGGGCCGCCGCATCGGCCTCGAGGCGGGCAATCCCGCGCCGGGTGAAGCGCGTGAGGATCTCGGCGGAGGCAAGGCCGCAGAGGACGGCCAGAGCACAGAACAGCGCGCTCATCCGTCCGACCTCCTGCAAACGGGTCCGGAGAACGGAGTCGCGGGCGGCGACCCCGATGATGGCCCGCAGTTCTCCGGCCGGGCTGCGGATGGCCGCGTAGCCGAGCGCGAGATCGTGGTCCGCGGCCGGGGTGGCGACGTGGCGGGCGGCCGCAGGACTGTGCCGGAGCTCTGCGATGAGCTCCGCTGGCGGCGGAGGCGGTTCCGGTACCTCCGTCTGGTCGAGCAATGAACGGCCCGAGCAGCCGCTGTCGGTGATCTCGAAATACCGGAGACCGAGGTTTCCCGCGCGGGCGAGGCGCTGGAACGCCGGCTGGAGTCGCGCAAGCGTTTCGGGCGACAGGGTCCGCTCGCGTCCGAGGAAGACGGCGAGGCAGATCGCGTAGCCCTTGCTCTCCTCGGCCAGTCCCCAGGTCGTCTCGGCGCGCTCGATGGAGCGGTACAGCACCGCGTTGCCGAGGGCGAGGGCCGCGTAGAGCGAGACGAACAGGAGGTGGTAGCGCAGGCGCAGGGTCATGGCTTGGGCGCCTCGGGGCGGGCGTAGTCGATCCCCAGCAGCGGAATCTGGAAGAAGCCGGCGAGGAGGAGCGGGCACTCGTTGATGACGGTGAAGAGCTTCCCGCGGGGCAGCAGCAGCGCGTGATACCCCTCCGGGCCGGCGGAGATCGTGAAGCGCGCCCGCAGTCCGGTGAGCAGCGATGGGGTGCCGACCACGGGTTGCAGCGGCGTGCCGTGATCGTCGACGAGGTCGCCGGCGACCCGCACGTAGAGGCGGCTCAGCGATTCGCCGACCGGGCAGATGACCTGGCCGGGCGCGTAACGACGGGGAAAGAAGGCGGTGGCCACGATCAGCAACTCCTCGGACTGGAGCTGCGAGAACGGGAACACGGCGTGCAGCGCGAAGATCTTTTCGGCGAGAGTCATGGCTTGGTCGGCTCGTCGGCGGGACCGGGCGCGGCCGGGGCGCCGGCCCACTCCAGGGATTCGTCGGTTTCGAGTACGAGGTGACCGGACCCTGCGAGGACCCGGGTGTCGGTTCCGATGCGCAGCAGTGCGGGTTGGCGGGTGGCGTAGTCGAGGCGGTGGGATGCGGTCTGCCAGCGGGCGCAGGCGGTCAACGCGGGTTCGCTGGCGAGCATGACGGCCGGCACCTCCTCCGGCGGCAGTGGCGAGGCGAGCAGACTGCGTCCGAGACAGGCGAGGCGGGCGCGCAGGCAGGCGGCGCCGACGGCATCCGCCGGCACGGGTCCCAACCAGAAAACGCCGTCGAGCCCGCGCCAACAGTTGCCGGAGAGATGGCGGGCGGTGGGCGCGGCGTCGGCGGTTTGCACCGTGCCGCGGGCGGCGAGGTCCTCGAGGGCGCGGGCGAGGGTCGTCTGGCGACGGCGGGCGTGGAGACTGGATTGGTAGGCGCGGGAGCGATGGACCTCCTCGTCGAGGCGTTCGCTCAGGAGATTGAGGAGCCCGGCGAGACGCGCGGTCTCGCGGTGCCCGCCGGCCGCCTGGGTCGACCGGTAGTAGCCGGCCGCAATCCGCAGGGCGGACTCCTTGAGGTTGCGCAACGGGCGGGTGAGGCTGCGGGTGATCAGCAGGGAGACGATCCCGGCGGCGATCAATGAGCCGACGCCGACAAAGAAGACCGCGAACAATGCCCAGCGGGTCTTCTCGCGGATGATCGTGATGTCCACATCGGCGCCGGTCAGCGCCACGGTGCGGCCGTGCTGGTCGTGGATGGGGAACGAGGAGGTCTTGAGCAGGCCCCATTGTTCCCAGTGCTGGAGCGGCGACACCCAGGGCCGGCCGATGAACTGGGCGCGCTGCGCGCCGTCGATCGTCTCCTCGTTGGGCAGACGGTCGTCGGCGCCCGGGATGGAGTGCTTCTCGCCGACGGTTCCGTCGAGCACGTAGTAGATCTTGTCCCCGCCGACGTAGACATACGTGTAGAGAAACGTCAGGTCCGCCGCCTCGCGGATGGTGATGAACGGCACCCGGTAGCCGAAGTAGAAAGCCGACTGGTCGTCGAGGTAGCCGATCGAGGTCCGGGTCGAGTCGAGTTTTCCGGTCGCGGTGTCGACGGAGGCGAGCGCCGGGCCCGCGAGGTACAGCGACTCGCCGGAGGCGGCCAGGGTTTGGGGCGACAGGGGCGGCGAGTCGGGCTCGAGCGCGAGTGCGGTGCGGGCGGCGATTTTCCCCTCGCGATCGATGCGGAGGAGGGCGGTCCCATCGGCGGAGAGGGCGATCAATTCATCGGCCTGGGCATGGCGGCAAAGGGCGGTTACAGGGACGGGAAGGACGAGCTGGGCCGGTGTGCACTCTCCCGTGGCGGGATCGATTTTCAGGATGCTGGTTCCGCACCAGCCGGCGACGGCTCCTCTGTCGCTGTAGATGCCGTCGAGTCGTCTGGTGAGCGCGAGCGGGGAGAGCGTCCGGGCGGGAAGGACGGTGAAGCGTTCGAGGTGGTCGCCGGCTGCGGCGAGGGCGAGCAGTTGGCCGAGCTCATTCGAATAGGCCAGCGAACGGACCTCGCCCACGGGCCGGAACTCGAGCGGGCGCGCGCCGCCGTTCTCGGGATCGATCGAGACGAGTTCGCCGGTTGCGGTGTCGCGGCCCAGGAGCTGGCCGTCGGGTCCCGCGCAGAAGGGGGCGATGGTTCGGCGGCGCTGGTAGGTGGCGTGGGCATCGCCATCGATGAAGGCCGTGGTGCCTCCGCTCAGGGCCAGGAGTTTGCGGTCGAAGCCGGCGAGAATGGTGCGGTGAGCCGATGAGTACACGAACCAGCCCCAGAGGCCCGTGAGCGCCAGCAGCAGCGGCGTGAGCATCCGGAGGATCAGCGTCTGCAATGGAACCGCGGATCTCATGGGAGGGCCGGGGCGGTCTTCACCCGGTAGAGGCTGATGCCGAGCGCGGGGAAGATCTCGATGGCGCCGGCAACGGTCGCCCCGGTCAACCCGAGCACGACGCAGCCGCGCGAGCGTGCGGCCTCGGCCCGCCGGATCGATCCCATGAGGACGCGTTCGTTGAGGCAGTCGCCGGTGGTGGCGGTGCGGGTCCGGCCGTCGCGGGACAATTCCACCGTGCCGGAGACGACGACGAACATCTCGTCGGCCGGCTGGTCTGCCGAGAAGATCAGCGTCTCGGCGGGCAGCGGCCGCACGGTGGCGCGGCTGGCGAGGTAGTCGAGCGCGCCGATGCGCGCGCCGTCGAAGACCGCGGCGCGGGCCAGGGCGGAGAGGCGCTCGACGGGATGGAGGCGGGGGGGCTCGCCGGACTCGATGCGGGACCAGAGTTCCTGTAGCCAGGCGGTGGTGCGGGCGGTCGTGCGTTGGGCGAGGCTGGTGTGCAGCCACTCCCGCTGCGAGGGGAGACCGAGTTCGTGGGCGGCGAGCAGCGCGGCGGCGCATTCCACCGGGTGTTCGCTTTCGGCGGCGCGGCGCAGCGCGGCGGACAGCAGCGGCGGCGCGGCTTCCGCGGCGGTGCGCGGGCCCGGCCACTCGATGAGGGGCAGCAGCCGCTGGAAGAGGCGGTGGGGGCAGCTCTGGGCGATCGTCTCGATCGCGTTGGCGCGGTCCTTGGAGTCCGCAAAGGACAGCGAGGCGCGGATCAGGTCGAAGTCCGGAAGCCGCCCGGTGAGGCTGAGCAGTTGCAGGATCAGTTCGAGGAGATCGGCCGCGGAGTCGCGGTAGAAACGGAGGAGGACGAGCAGGCCGCAGCTCGCGCA
The DNA here is from genome assembly GCA_023447015.1 of Verrucomicrobiota bacterium. Taxonomy (GTDB): domain Bacteria; phylum Verrucomicrobiota; class Verrucomicrobiia; order Opitutales; family Opitutaceae; genus CAJCBL01. The sequence goes on along the minus strand of JAEXPG010000483.1, from coordinate 3,619 downwards.
GTCGCGATGGTGTTCGACGATGCGGCCGGCGTAGGTGACGGCCCGCGCGCGCTCGAGGGCGCCGTCGATCAGCTCGTCGACGATGAGTTCCAGCTGGGGGACCGCGAGCCGGCCGAGGGCGCGGGCGGCGAGCGCGCGGGAGCGGCAGGACGTGGACTCGTCGCGCAGCAGGTGGATGAGACCGGGGACGGTCTTGGGGCCGAGGCCGAGGATGAACTCCTCGAGCTGGTGGCTCTCGGCGGAGGAGAAGTACTCGGCGGCGCGCAGCAGCGGGGCGACGGCGCTCTCGTCGCCGATGCGCGCGGCGATGCCCATGATCAGGCCGCGCTCGTCGGGCGTGGCGTCGGCGACGTAGGCGAGGAGCCGTTCAAGCACGGCTCCGGAGTCGGGGCCAGCCATGCGGTGAAGGGCGCGCAGGGTCTCGATGCGCAGTTCGCGATCGGGTTCGTCGAGGAAGACCAGGAGTTCGCGGGCATGGTGCGAATGCCGGAAGGTGCCGAGGGCCCGCACGCCCCAGCGCCGGGTGGGCGGGTCGCCGTGGAGGAGCGCGGAGACATCGGCCAGCGCGCTGCGGGTGTCCTCGATGCGCGAGCTGTACCAGCGCGAGACCGCCGACATGGCGATGCGCGAGGGGTGGCTCGAGGCGCGCCACTGGTGGAGATGGCGCAGCGGCATCACGCCGGCGGCGGTGAACTCGTCGAGCAGTTCGGGCTCCTCCGGGCCGGCGTCGCTCTCGAGCCAGAGCAAGGCCTTGGCGATGGTGGCGGTGTCGCCGCTCTGGATCAGGCGGCGGATCGCGGGGCGGAGCCGCTCGGCCTCCGCCGGTCGGGCCGTGCTCACGATCTGGAGCAGGGCCTCGCAGGCCTGCGGATCGTCGACATAGCCGAGCAGGTCGACGGCGAGGGTGCGCTCGGAGCGGCTGGGGCTGGTGAGGGCCTTGGTGCGGAAGAGCATCCGATCGCGGGCGGTGACCTGCTCGCGCCAGGCGCGGCCGGGCAGGGCGAAGTCGAGCCAGTCGAGCCGCAGGTTGATGGCGAGGGCGCGCACGTAGTCGTGCCGCACCAGCAGGGCGATGGCGACGGCGCCGACGGCCGCGAGCAGGCCGCAGAGCGCGAGGTTCCCCCGGCCCAACGCGGCGGCCCACGCGAGGAGGAACAGGCCGGCGAGGGCGGTGGCGAGCGGTTCGCCCATCGCCTCAATGAAGGTGCGCAGCTGGCGCTTCACGAGGGCGGGGAGGGCATTGAACAGGAGGTTGGCGTTGTTGTATTCGACCGAGAGCAGGAGGCTCTGGTAGGCGAAGAACGCGACGAGGGCGCCGAGCACGCCCGTCTTCAGGTAGAGGACGACGAAGACGGCGAGGTAGGCCAGCGGCAGGATGAGGGCGGTGTTGTTGACGCCGAGACGCCCGACGATGCGGTTGAAGAGCACCAGATTGACGACCAGCGTGGCGGCGTTGGCGACGGCGTGCAGCCGGCCGAGCATCCCGGCGAGTTCGGCGGCAGATTTCCCCTCGGACAACACCCCGAGCGCGAGGTACTCCATCACGCCGGTGAGCGTGGCGGTGCAGAAGCAGATCGCCGTCAACGCGAGGGCGAAGCGGGAGGAGCGGAAGGTCCCGAGGATGAACCGCAGCAGGCGTGCGGGGTGCGTGGAGCCGCCGTCCTCGTCGGCGACATCCGCCTCGATGCGGCGGAAGCGGCGTTGCAGCACGAGGAAGACGGGGATGGTGGCGAGGGCCACCGCCGACCAGACGAGGAACATCCGGGCCGGGGGCAGGAAGGTGATGAACCAGCCGACCAGGGCCGAGCCGCACATGGCGCCGCCGGCGGCCCCGGCCGCGATGAGGCCGTAGAGGCGTTTGCCGTCGAGGATGCTGAAGTAGTCGTCGGCGAAGTTCCAAAAGAACGTGTAGAGGGCGATGTACCACACGCCGACGTAGAGTTTCATCGCGAACGAGAACCAGCCGGCGGTGCCGAAGAACCCGTATCCGAACCCGAAGAAGAGCCCGCCGGCGACCAGCAGCCAGAGCGTGGCGTAGACGATGCGGGGGATTCCGAACCGCGCCTGGAGCAGGGCGGACACCGGCGCGTAGAGCGCCATGAGCACGGGGATGGCGAGGTAGAAGACCGGCAGCCAGTCGACGCCGAGGTGGGCGAGGAACTGCGAGTCGGCGGCGGTCATGCCGATCGCCACCCCGGCCTGCAGCAACGCCGCGAAGAGCGCGAAGGTGGCGACCTTGGCGCCCTCCCCGGGAACGACCCGGAACAGGCGATGCAGACGGGGAAACATGGAAAGGCACCCGCCTCAGGCGGGGCGGGGCGGGCGGCGGACGAGGAAGACCAAGCTGACGTGACGATGCCCCTCCGGGCGGAAGCCCGGGTGGGCGGCCTCGTCCCACTCGGAACGTGATTGGCGAACGACCTGGAACCCGGCGGAGCGCAGGAGCGCGCCGGCCTGCTCGGGGGTGCGGAACTCGTAGAAGTATCGGTCGCGATAGAGAAACGAAGAGGAGCCGATCGGCTGCATGTCGATGCCAGCCACGCCGTCGTCCATGCCCGGGATGTTGCAGAGGAGGAGTCCGCCGGGCTTGAGAATGCGGAAGAGTTCGCGCAGGACCGGGGCGGTGTCGGGGAGGGTCTCGACGACATCGAGGAGCGTGATGCCGTCGAAACTGCAATCGGCGAGGCCGGTGCCGCCGAGGTCGGCGCGCCGGGCGTGCACGCGGGAGCCGATCGCGGGCGGCATCTTGGCGAGACCGTGGAGTGAGGCGTCGACGGCGTGGGTCTCCTCGGCGCCGCAGCTCAGGAGAAACGGCAGGTTGCGCCCTTCGCCGGCGCCGGCGTCGAGCAGCCGCGACGGCGCTTGGAGCGCGAGCCGGAAGTCGTTGCGGTAGTCGGCGAGGAAGGGCAGCGGCTCCTGGCCCCAGACCAGCTCGGGCTCGGAGGCGTAGAGGTTGTCCCAAGCGTGCTTGTTCTCCTCGTTGAGCGCGGCGGGATCGAGCGCTGCGGGCGAGTCGGAACGGGGGGGGAGCCAGTGTTCTTTCATTTCGTGGCGGAGACAGTGGCGGCTGGCCATCGCGGCGCCGTAGCCGCCGGCGTTGAGGAACGCGAGGATGTCGCCTTCGCGGACCTCCGGCAGTTCGAAGTCGGTCGCCCAGAGATCGAGGGCCTCGTTGATGTTGCCGGCGATGGTGACCAGGCGGGAAGGGCCCGGCCGGCGGACCACGGGAACGGGCTCGAGCGGCAGATGATAGAAGGCCGGTTCGGGATGGACGTTGAAGCCGGCATTGACGCCGACGAAGGTGCGGCCGCCCTTTTCCTCGACTTGGGTGACCTCGGTGAGGAGCACGCCGGCGTCTTTCACGAGATAGTCCCCGGGCTCGAACTCGAGGCGGAGGTTCTGCCGATGCGCGAAATGCTGGCGAACCAGTGTGGCCCACGCAGCAAGGTCGAGCGGCGCGTCGGAGGAGGTAAGCGGAATGCCGAGGCCGCCGCCGAGATTGAGCCGGGTGATGTCCGGCGCGGCATCGAGAAAATCGCCGATGCGGGCGAACACCTCGGCGAGGGCGGGAAGTTGCGGCGTGAGACACCCGCAGCCCGCGTGGCAGTGCAGGCCGGTG
>JAEXPG010000478.1 GCA_023447015.1 Verrucomicrobiota bacterium | reverse complement strand
AAGGACAAGAACGTTGGGTTTCATTCAGGCTGGGAGGACAGGGTTGTGGGAACCGCGATGATGATGAAATGCGGTACAGGCACCATACATGCATCGCGTTCCGCCGAAAAGGATCACGGGAACTCCGACCGAAATAAACAAAAACTTCAGCGCCATTTCGCCGACCCCACATCGCGGATTCGTTCGTGCAATCCCGCCGGCAACCGTGCCAGATTCGCTCCCGCGATGAAATCCCCCTGGGACACCCTCAAGATTCTCGCCGACCCGACCCGCCTGCGGCTGCTCTCGCTGCTCCTGCGGGAGGAACTCTCCGTGGCCGAGATCCAGGAGATCCTCGACATGGCGCAGTCGCGCATCTCCTCCCAGCTCTCGCTGCTGCGGCAGGCCGGCTTCGTCGTCGACCGCCGCGACGGGAAACGCGCCTACTACTCCCTCCGCCCGGGCCTCGACTCCCGCCAGCTCACCTTGCTGCGCACCGCGGCCGAGGCCATCGCCGAGCAGCCCGAGACCGAGGACGACCGCGCGAACCTCGAGCGCATCCTCGCCCGCCGTCGCCGCCAGTCGGAGGAGTATTTCAACCTCGTCGCCGGCCGCCTCGGGAAAAACTACTGCCCCGGCCGCTCGTGGGAGGCCATCGGCCACCTCGCGCTCCGCCTCGTGCCGGGCATCGTCGTCGCGGATCTCGGCGCCGGCGAAGGCCTGATCTCGCAGCTGCTCGCGCGGCGCGCCGCCCAGGTCTGGTGCATCGACAACTCGCCGCGCATGGTCGAGGTCGGCACCGAGCTCGCCCACAAGAACGGCCTCGAGAACGTCCGCTACATGCTCGGCGACATCGAGTCCGTCCCCCTGGGCGAAGGCTGCGTCGACCTCGCCATCCTCAGCCAGGCCCTCCACCACGCCGAACACCCCCAACGTGCCGTCGAGGAGGCCTTCCGCATCCTCAAGCCGGGAGGGCAGCTCATCATCCTCGACCTCAAGGCGCACGACTTCGAGAAGGCCCGGGAGCTCTACGCCGACCGCTGGCTCGGCTTCAAGGAGAGCGCCCTCCACGGGTTCCTGAAGAAGGCGGGATTCACCCAGGTCGACGTCGCCACCGTCGCCCGGGAAACCGAGCCGCCGCACTTCGAGACCATCCTGGCCGCCGGCTTCAAACCCGCCACGGCCGCCCTCTCCCCCTAGGAGCCGCGTCCCCAGCATCCACGCCGCCGGCCATCCCCGGTAACCGGAGACGCCGGCGCCCCACCCATCCCTTCCGCCCCGTGTCCGAATCCGCCGACATCTCCCAGCACAACTCCGAGATCCACGAGAACCTCGCCCACTGGCAGCGCAAACCGCTGCTGCGCGAGGTCTACGCCGGATTCTACCGCGAGATCGCCGCCCGTCTCGAGGGCCGGCCCGACGGCCCCGTCGTGGAGTGCGGCTCGGGCATCGGCAACCTCAAGAGCGTCATCCCCGACTGCGTCACCACCGACCTCTTTCCCAACCCGTGGATCGACCGCACGGAGAACGTCTTCGCCCTCTCCTGCACCGACCGCTCGGTGGCCGCACTGATCCTCTTCGACGTCTTCCACCACCTCGAGTACCCGGGCACCGCGCTGGCCGAGATGCACCGCGTGCTCAAGCCCGGCGGCCGCGTGGTCCTCTTCGAGCCCGCTGCCGGCCTGCTCGGCCGGTTCGTGCTCGGTCTCTTCCACCACGAACCGCTCGCCCTCGGCCGGCCGATCACCTGGACCGCCCCCGCCGGCTGGGATCCGCGTTCCGTCCGCTACTACGCGGCCCAGGGCAACGCCTGGCGGCTCTTCCGCCGCGGCGAACACGCCGGCCGCCTCGCCGGCTGGACGATCCGCGAAGTCACCTGCCACCCCGCGCTGACCTGGCTGCTCTGCGGCGGTTTCCGCGGCCCCCAGCTCTGCCCGCGTTTCGCCCTTCCCCTGGTGCGGCTCGCCGAGCGCGCACTCGCCCTCTGCCCCGCCCTCTCCGCCTCCCGCATGCTCGTCGTCCTCGAAAAGACCACATGACGCCCGCCGACACCCCCGCGCTCTCCGCCCTGTCCAAGGATCATCTGCAAGCGATCGCCGCCGCCTTCGACGGCCCGCAGGCCAAGCTCACCGCCGCGGCCCGCTCCTACCGCCGCCTCCTCGCCGACTACTACAACCTGCTCATCCCCGCCGACGCCTCCGTGCTCGAGATCGGCTGCGGCGACGGCGAACTGCTCCTCCACCTCCGCGCCGCACGGAAGACCGGCGTCGACCTCTCCGCCGCCCAGCTCACCCGCGCACGCGCCCGCCTCCCCGAGGCCACGTTCGCCCAGCAGTCGGGCGAGGAGCTCGACCTCCCCGGCACCTTCGACGTCATCATCATCTCGGAGACGCTCAACTTCGCCGCCGATGTCGAGCAGCTCCTCACCCGGCTCCACCGCGTCGCCACTCCGCAGACACGGCTGCTCGTCAACTTCCACAACAATCTCTGGCACCCGCTCTTCCGCCTCGCGACGGCGCTGGGCCTGCAGGCGCGCCAGCCGCAGAGCTCCTGGCTCTCCCGACACGATGTCGCCGGCCTGCTCACGCTCTCCGGCTGGGAGACGATCAAGACCCAGCCCCGCCTGCTCTGGCCGATCGGCACACCGCTGCTGGCCCCGCTGTGCAACCGCCTGCTCGCGCCGCTCATGCCCTGGGCCTGCAGCACCATCTTCACCATCGCCCGGCCACGCCCGCAGCCGCTCATCCCGCCGCCCTCCGTCTCCGTCGTCATCCCCGCGCGCAACGAGGCGGGCAACATCGAGGCCGCCGTCCGCCGCACGCCGGAAATGGGCGCCTGGACCGAGCTGATCTTCGTCGAGGGCAACTCGACCGACCACACCTGGGCCGAGATCCAGCGGGTCCAGCAGGCGTATCCGCAGCGCCGCATCAAGATCCTGCAGCAGACCGGCCGCGGCAAGGGCAACGCCGTGCGTGACGGCTACGCCGTGGCCGAGGGCGACGTGCTCATGATCCTCGACGCCGACCTCACCATGCCGCCGGAGGAACTGCCGAAGTTCTACGCCGCCGTGGCCGAGGGCCAGGCCGAGTTCGCCAACGGCTCCCGGCTCGTCTACCCGATGGACAAGCAGGCGATGCAGTTCCTCAACATGATCGCCAACCACTGCTTCGGCCACGCCTTCTCCTGGCTGCTCGGGCAGCGGGTGAAGGACACCCTCTGCGGCACGAAGGTCCTGCGCCAGGCGCACTACCTGCGCATCGCCGCCAACCGCGCCTACTTCGGCGACTTCGACCCCTTCGGCGACTTCGACCTGCTCTTCGGCGCCGACAAGCTCAACCTCAAGATCGTCGACATCCCGATCCGCTACCGCGAGCGCACCTACGGCACGACCAACATCCAGCGCTGGAAACACGGCTGGCTGCTCCTGCGCATGGTCGCCTTCGCCGCGCGCAAACTGAAGTTCGTCTGATCCGGCCGCCGGGTGACCGCCGGTCCGCGCCACGGCCCGCTCACGCGTCTCCAAGCCCGCTCTACCGTGAGAGCCGCCGTGCGTCACCAGCATACGGTGACTATTTGCGCGATCCTGCAAACCCGGCGCTTGCCACGCCGGCATCCCGCCGCAAACATCCGCGCCATGGGATTCGCCGCGGGGCAACACAAGCACGCACACGACGCCGGCAACGGTCGTTTGGAGGCCTTTTTTTCGGGATGTCTCCCACCATGAGAACCATCGTGGTCATCGACGACGAACCGGTCATCCGCGAGATGCTGGTCCGGCACCTGGAGGGCCAGGGCTGGCGCGTCCTCGAGGCCGACAACGGCGACGCCGGCCTCGCGCTGGTCGCCACCCACCGTCCGGCGGCCGTGCTGTGCGACCTCCTCATGCCGGGCACCACGGGCTTCAATGTCTGCCGCGCGATCCGCGCCCGCCGCGACGAACTGGGCGACGTGACCATCATCGTGACCACCGGCAGCAGCTTCCCCGCCGACAAACAGAACGCGATCGAGGCCGGCGCGAACCATTTCCTGATCAAGCCCGTCAGCCCCCGGCAGGTCGCCGACCTGCTCTCGTCGATCAACCTGCCGGCGGAGCCCGCCCCGTGCGATGGCGCCTGCCCTCCCGCCGATTCGGCCAACATCCGGTTCTGGGGCGTGCGCGGCTCGATCGCCACGCCGGGGCCCGAGACCGTCCGCTACGGCGGCAACACGACGTGCGTCGAGGTGCGCGTCGGCGAGGACATCATCGTGCTCGACGCCGGCACGGGGATCCGCCCGCTCGGGGAAGCGCTCCGGCGCGAGTTCGCCGGCCGATCCGTCAAGGCGCACATCCTGCTCACCCACACCCACTGGGATCACATCCAGGGGCTCCCGTTCTTCGGTCCGGTGCACGACCGCGGCAGCCAGATCACCGTGCTCGGGTACGAAGGCGCCAAGCAGAGCCTGCTCAAGACGCTCTCCTCCCAGATGGACAGCACGGTGTTCCCGATCGGCATGGACCAACTGGCGGGCAACATCCTCGTGCGCGAGCTGCATGAATTGGAATTCCGCGCCGGCCGGGTGCCAGTGCAGGCGATCTTCACCCATCATCCCGGCGTCACCCTCGGCTACCGGCTCGGCACGCCGGGAGGCGGGGTGGTGTTCATGCCCGACACCGAGATCATGCCCTTCCCGCGGCCGCGCCCGGCCCGGCTCCAGGCCAGCCCCGACGCCAACACCGAGGATTTCAACACCTACAAGAACCAGCTCCTCGCCGAGTTCGCCGAAGGGGCGGAGCTGTTCATCTGCGACGCGCAGTACAACGCCGAGGAGTATGAGCGCCGCATCGGCTGGGGCCACAGCTGCATCGACGACACCGTGCGGCTCGCGATCCAGGCCAAGGTGAAGCGCCTCATCCTCTTCCACCACGATCCCACCCACGACGACCTCACCATCGATCGCATGGTCGCCTACGCCCGCGAACTCGCGGCAAACGAAGGCAGCAACCTCCAGATCGAGGCCGCCTCGGAAGGGATGACCATCACGCTCCAGCGGCGGGCGAAACCGTGCCCGACTCCGGCAGCATCCGGTTGAGCGATCGGATTCACCGGCTCATCGGGTTGCTGACCACCGCAGAAGGAAGCCGCCGGCGCACAAGAGATCGGGATCGCAGAGTCTGCCGGCTATCGCATCATCCCAGGCAGCCACCGGCATCACCCCATGCCCTTCCGCGTCACCAAACAGGAGCAGCAAATCCTGCTCATCCTCGCCGGTCTGCTCGTCCTCGGCACCCTCGGGATGTGGCTGATCTAGGCTGTTCCCCGCGCAACCCGCGCGATCGCCCCGGCCCGACCTTGATCACGCATCACCCCGCAACAGGCCATCAGCACGAGCTGCTCGGATCCAACCACCGCGTCCATAACGCCTTGTTGTCCATGGCCACCCGCGACAGAGGCGAAAGAATACCTTCCGGCGAGTATAAGTTTACCTCTTGCCAGTCCGCGCTCCGGGATGAACCTCCCGACCCTTCACGATGATCATCCGTCCGAAGACTCGCGGTTTTGTATGTATCACAGCCCACCCCCAGGGCTGTGCGGCCCACGTGCAGGAGCAGATCGACACCGTCGTCCGCCGCGGCCCCATCGCCGGCGGCCCGAAGAAGGTCCTGGTGATCGGGTCCTCCACCGGCTACGGCCTCGCCTCCCGCATCGCCGCGGCCTTCGGTTCCGGCGCCGCCACCTTCGGCGTCTTTTTCGACCGCCCGTCCGAGGAGGACCGCACCGCCACCGCCGGCTGGTACAACACGACCGCCTTCCATACCGCCGCCCACAAGGCCGGCCTCTACGCCAAGAGTCTCAATGGCGACGCCTTCTCCGACGACATCAAGCGCCAGACCATCGAGGCCCTGAAACGCGATCTCGGCCCAGTCGACCTGATCGTCTACTCCCTCGCCTCCCCCCGCCGCACCCACCCGCGCACCGGAGTCGTCCACAAGTCCTGCCTCAAGCCCATCGGGGCGCCGTACACCAACAAGACCGTCGACACCGAGACCGGTGAAGTCTCCGAAATCACCATCGAGCCCGCGACCGACGCCGAGATCGCCGACACCGTCGCCGTCATGGGCGGTGAGGACTGGGAGATGTGGATCAACGCTCTCGACGAGGCCAAGCTCATCGCCCCCGGCGCCACCACGATGGCCTACTCGTACATCGGACCGGAGGTCACCTGGGCCGTCTACAAGAACGGCACCATCGGCATGGC